>CAYFVN010000328.1:0-4960 GCA_964346575.1 uncultured Candidatus Bathyarchaeia archaeon | reverse complement strand
GTTCCAGTCTGAGCTCTTCGCTTCGATAAGTACGGAGGGGCAGCCCAGCGTAGCTAGGGTATTCAGATCAGGTAACGGAACGGCTTGGAGCCAGGTGGGCTCAGATGGGTTTGGAGACGGCGACAACACCGCGGTCTATATATACTCCTTTAAATCCCATCTGGTAGCATTCACTTATAACTGGGTTACGGGATCAGAGATCTGGACCTGGAATGGATCCAGTTGGACTCAACGTATGAGCGACGGGATAGACGGGAATACTAGAAACATCTTATCCTTCCCAACCGGAGAGTTCGAGGATCACCTCTATATATGCAGTTTGAATACGGTGAACGGTACTGGATTTTGGAGGTCGAATGACGGGGTAAACTGGATAAGGGTTAACGACTATGGCTTCGGAAACAAGAATAATACATATGTTTCGGGTATGGTTGAGTTTGATGGCTATCTATACGTAGCAACATATAATGGTGAGACGGGTACCGAGATCTGGCGTTCCGGCGACGGTACATCTTGGAGCAAGGTAAGGGATAACGGCTTCGGGGATATGTCCAATTACATGGGTAGGCCTGTAGTCTTCGAGGATATGCTTTACATATCTATTTACAACTGGAACTATGCTGGAAGTGCCCCTGCCTCAGGCGTTGAGGTTTGGAGGACTGGCGACGGAGTTAGCTGGAGTCAAGTTAACTCGGACGGCTTCGGGGATTCCAATAATAAGTATGCTTGGGTTAGGTTCATCTTCAAGGATTACTTATACGTAGCTACAACCAATGACGTTACAGGTACAGAAGTATGGCGTCTAGATGAAGCAGTAACTCTCCAACCTGATTTCTCCATATCAGCTTCACCTAGCTCTATGACGGTCCAAGCTGGATCCTCCTCATCATCGACGATCACGGCAACCTCCATGAACGCCTTCAACTCCCCAGTTTCTCTTAGCTATTCATGGATTGGTTCAGAGCCCGCGGCTACGACTGTGTCACTGCCGGGCTCAGTTACTCCACAGACGGACTCGACAACCAACGTTACACTGACGATAACCGCCAGTCAAACTGCTCCGGATGGAACATTCACTCTGCGAGTTACAGGTGTGAACCGCGGCATAACACGCTTCGTAGATGTGCAAATAACAATAAAACCTTGGAGTGGGGAATGCCTTGTTGCTACTGCTGCTTACGGCTCTGAGTTATCACCGGAGATCCAGTTCCTACGCAAATTCAGAGATGAAAAAGTACTGACAACGTTCGCCGGCTCAAACTTCATGAAGGCTTTTGACGTCTGGTACTACAGCTTCAGCCCTACAGTCGCCCATCTCATAGCCGGAAACGAGTGGTCTAAGACCTTGACTAGGATTGTGATCTACCCATTGTTGAAAACTCTAAAACTCTCTGAAAAGATCCATTCTACAATCTACAACTTGAATCCTGAAGTATCCATCTTGGCTGCTGGGCTCTTCACCTGCATATCCATTGGCCTAATATACTTGACTCCGACCGCAACTCTTTTACTGGCCGGAATAAAAAGGAAGAGACGGCTCAAACTTAGGTTGACCATTAAACTATTAGGTCTAACCTGGATCGCCGGTCTAGTGCTCCTCACCGTATCGGAAGCCTACAGCCTGAGCCTAATATGCTCAGTAGGAGCCGTAACACTCGTACTCTCCACAATAATGCTGACGGGAGTAGGATCAGCCTTAAAATTAATGAATAAAGTAAAGCGGTAGAGGAAGAAGATCGATAAGTAACTAGTTCAGTCTACTACACTAAACTAAATACGTCGCTGCAACCCCTGCTCGCGCGCGCTCAAGAGGGTCATTGCATAAATATGTATACTTTTGGGAGAATCCTTTCAACATATACTTTCTCAAGATCTACGTCATGTTCTAGTCGGATTCCTTAAAGCATCATTAAGATTCTTCTTCTAAAACGACGGTGATGCTTGGTAAACTTTACAATTTACTCTGGGCTACTAATGTCCTTGATGTCGTGGGGGTTTTAGAGGTCGCATCTCCCCGTAGGGCAGGAATAGTTCTCAGTCAGGTTTCGCCACTCCAGCTCCTCTCTCTTCATTTTTATGCTCTGATCACACACGGAGCAAAAATCTAGGATTTCATCTTCACTCAATAAGGGAAATATGCCTCCACAGAATTTACATGTTCTAAGCTTTAGAGTCATAACAGAAAAGTATCTATCGGAGTATATAATTAATTTAAACATGAACGAAATAATCGAGAATTTTGTACAACTTCTTAGAACGAGCATTCAACTCCTAGATTATTACATTATAGCGTGCGCTGTGGTCTTGATGGGTAAACATTCGAAGGTCTGAAGTTTTAGAAATTGGAAGCTTCTGAACGATTTTCATCGAAGAGAAATGATTTCTATTATGAGATAACATGAAGGTCCAACTTATTAAGAGATCTAAGAAAAGATTATAGTTCGAATACTTTGATGTATTGTTGTATTTTAGGAGATGCAACCTTGAGGTTTTTCGAATAAATCCGCAGCTCACTACGCTAAGCTGCTGCGCCCGCTATATACATTGAAGAATCCGTACTGCAAAAAATTAATTGACGTTTACAGCGACTTTCATGGCGTCTTGTTTTCCATAACATTCGAATGCCTCCTTCACCTCGTCTATTGGAAATCTAGGATAAACGATTTTGTTTAATTTCTCCTGATTTCTAGTCATTAGCTCCATGGCCTCGTAGTAGTTCCAAGGCCTGTAAATAAATGAGCCGAATATTTGGAGCTCCTTGTAATGAATATCGTTAGGATCTATATTTATCAGCTTTCTAGGGTAGGTGGCTGCAAATATGTTTATTACGCTACCCTTAGAAGCCAATTTAACCGCCAATTCGGTGCATTCTGCTTCAGCACTCCACCCCGTAGCCACTATGGTTATCTCAGGCCCCTCTCCATCCGTGAGTCCCTTCACTATTTCTGTTACATCTTCCTCTTCAGGATTTATTACCGCGGTAGCTCCAAGCTCTTTTGCCAATCGTCTTCTACTACTTAAGGGCTCTACCACTATGACTTCACTTATGGACCTTGCCTTAGCTACTATTAGATGCATTAACCCTATTGGCCCTCCTCCAAATATTAGTTCTCTCTTTCCAGGACCGGGATTACACATAATCTGCCCCCTAAATACATTGGCAAGAGGCTCTATTATGCTTCCATATTCCAGCGGAATCTCAGGGAGAAGTTTCACAACTAAAATCGCAGGTACTTTAATATAATCAGCCAGTCCTCCTCCCACGCCCTCAGCTAGAAAATATTCGTAATATTTTTTGAGTGAGCCTGCACTTCCCCCTATCCCTATAAGATCTCTGCAGAGTTCAGGCATACCTATTCTACAGTAGTGGCACTGTCCGCATGGGATGGTAGAGTATATAGTTACTTTATCTCCCGGAGTCATGGATGAGATGGAGTCCCCTATCTTCTCTACGGTTCCGCTTATCTCGTGGCCTACAATTATTGGCCCCGGAATCTCGACGAATCCAAAATATTTCCTCAAATCTGTGGGGCATAAGGTTGTGGTGTTCACCTTTATCAGCACCTGAGATTCTTTTAGATCGCCCAAATCAGTTTTCTCGATTCTCATGTCCCTTGTACCGTATAGTACCGCTGCTTTACATACGCTCATCAGATCACCAAGCCTCTCAGTTGTAGGGGTAACGTGTTTAATAACTTTTAAAGCGGCGTCTAAGCCTCTTTAGGATCGAGGGCAATGGGGTGTATTCCAGCTCTTCAGCCCCTAAACGAGCTGGCATGAACTCTCCATGCCTTCTGATATAGTCGGTGAGATCATTAGCCATGGCTCTGGCCTTGTCGAAGGCAACGTCTTTAAAGAGATCCGCTGGTGTAGATTTATCTAGCCCCACAAGATTGCCATCTGAAATGTTAAATCCGAGGGCTACAGCCCTGGGTGGTCCATCGAATAGCGTACACTTCGCATCGTTCAAACTTACAGGCATTAAAGGCCCTATATGGGAGCCTCTCATGAAGCCTGAGACCAAGTGGGGAAACCCGAAAGGTACTAAAACTTCTCCTACGGCCGGTAGTCCATGTTGACATCTTACTATCATGCATGGATCGTCTTTACCCACATATTTACCCGCGATTAACGAAAGTTTTGAAGTACTGCATGTAGCGGCTATTAACCCGTCCAAGGATCTGAAAACCCTCTCAATTACGTATCTGTTGGTTGTACCTATTAGGCCTACTAGCTCGTACATTTCAGCAGGACAGGCTAAATCTATGTATCTATTCTTTAAAATGTCGATTACACGGAATGTAAAGCCTTTATTCATGCTAGTGTCTATCACTAGCCCCGCAGATGAAAACGGATCCCCAAAGATCCTGAATATTGGAAGGCTGAATGCTCCTGGCTCCGTTTTATCGGCGGCGAATACTACTATGGGTTCGCTGGGGCGTTCTTCTATCTCCATCTCCGCTATCCCCGGTCCTAAACCCTTTATATTGCCGCTGAAAGCGTCGGCCAGAAGATCCTGCCCCGCGGCGTAAAGCTTCATAGGTGATGAAACTTTTTCTGTTATCTCCGTAAAGGTATCCCATGCCATTCTATGGATCTCTTCTGAATTTTCTCCTTTGTCATGGGTCATTAAAAGCTCTATATCGTCTCCGCAGTTGAAAACGTAAGAGTCTATTAGAATTCCATTTTTCTTCCATTTATCCAGTCTATTTCTTGCAACCTCAAGTTGCTTTGGATGCACTACATGATGACCAGGGACTGAGCCCACGTCTGCTTTAATCAACGATATTGTTACCTTCATAGTAGACTCCTACTTCATACTCTCAAAAAAAGTATTTAAACTCATGTGTGGACCGAGTATCCGATGTAACTCTTCAAGTGGTTAATGCGGGTTGATCGATCGTATTCAGAACAGAATCTTACAAGCCATTTGTAATGTAATGGAAGATCTAACATTATC
>CAYFVN010000327.1:0-16118 GCA_964346575.1 uncultured Candidatus Bathyarchaeia archaeon | reverse complement strand
AAGTGCAGCTTACCTTTTAACACGTAAAACCACATACCTCACCAAAGGCGTCGTCGATAAATTACTCACAGCTGCGTGCTATGAAGGAAACATACCCGAACCAGTTGTAAAGACTCCTATACAATTATGGAGTGGGAAACAATTATTTAGTCTATTCATCCCGGGGGATCTGAACTTCGTATCAAAGTCGAATGTATGCAGTATGTATAAATGCGACACATGTCTGAAAGAGAATTGTCTACATGATGCTTATACTGTCATAAAGAATGGGCAGCTTATAAACGGAGTATTAGATAAAACCACCATAGGAGCTGAAAAATCTGAGGGTCTTCTCCATAGGATAGTGAAAGACTACGGATCGGAATTCGGTAAAGCTTTCCTTGACTCGATATCTAAAGTACTTGACAGGTTCATAACTTTTAGAGGATTCACATATTCGCTTGACGAACTTGACGTTCCAGATAAGATTAGGGAAGAGATCCAACAGAAAATTGGTAAGGCGGAGGAGAATGTCAACTCTCTTATAGAAAAGTATAGAACAGGTAACCTCGAGAGGCTTCCAGGACAGACTCTAGAGGAATCCCTTGAGATATACATTATGAATGAGCTCTCCCGAGCAAGAGACGAAGCAGGAGAACACGTGGAAAGTTACTTCAATTTAGAGAATTCCGGGATAGTAATGGCCGCTACAGGGGCCCGTGGATCTATGCTTAATATAGGTCAGATGTCAGCCTGTCTGGGACAGCAGTCGATCAGAGGGAAACGTATATCAAGAGGCTATAGGAGACGTACACTGCCCTTCTTCGAGTCAGGGGATGCAGGAGCCGCTGCTAGAGGTTTCGTCTACTCGTGCTACAGAGACGGTTTAAACCCGATAGAATTCTTCTTCCATGCTATGGGAGGTAGGGAAGGTTTAGTTGATACAGCCGTTAGGACGCAGCAGAGCGGTTACATGCAGCGGAGATTGATAAACGCGTTAGAGCATATTCGTGTAGAATATGATGGCACAGTAAGAGTTTCAGAGGGCAACATAATCCAGTTCAGGTACGGAGAGGATGGTGTAGATGCGGCTAAAAGCGATCATGGAAAAGCCGTTAATGTAGAGAATATAATAGATCGTGTAAAGTTGAAACGAGAAGGGGAAAAATCGGCTCCATCAAGCCATGTTAAAAAACGTATGAAAGAGATAACCAATCAGCTAACTCCTATGCTTTACAAAAATCTGCTCAACTCTTTAGATAAGGCGAGATTAAGCAGGGACGGTGCAGATGAGGTAATAACTCTAACCCTTAAGAGTTATAGAGGGGCACTAATAGAGGCCGGTGAGGCAGCAGGGATAGTATCCGCGCAATCCATCGGGGAACCTGGAACTCAAATGACTCTTAGAACTTTCCACTTTGCTGGGGTCCGAGAACGAAATGTAACTTTGGGACTACCCAGGTTGATTGAGATAGTAGACGCAAGAAGGGTGCCATCCACTCCAACTATGACGGTGTGCCTCGATGAGAAGCATAAGAGCGATAAAGCATTAGCTGAAAGAGTCGCAAATACTATAACCAATACTACGGTTAGAGATTTAATTGACTTAGTAGAGTCGGATGTGGTTAAGAAGATAGTAAAAGTTCATTTAAACCCTGAGGCCATGGCTAGTCGTAGCATCTCACTTGAGGTCGTTATGGCCGCTTTGACGCTACCTAACTGCGAAGCCTCCGCTAAAGACCATGAAATTACAGTATCTGTAAAAGGTAAAGATTTAGGCCAGTTTAGACGCTTAGCAGCACGCATTCCAGATCTGAGGGTTAAAGGGTTAACGGCGGTCAAGAGGGCTTTAGTAGTAGAGGAGGAGGGTGAATGGATCATAGTGACAGATGGATCCAGTCTAAAGGCGGTTATGGAAGTCTCGGGTGTCGATCCTACACGTACAATATCAAATAACATACATGAAGTAGCTGAAGTACTAGGTATAGAGGCTGCCCGGAACATCATAGTAAAGGAAGCTTTAGAAGTTCTGGAAGAGCAGGGATTGGATGTGGACGTGAGGCATGTGATGCTAGTGGCTGATGCTATGACTGCCTCTGGAGAGGTGCAGCAGGTTGGGAGGCATGGAATAAGCGGGGGAAAGGTAAGTACTTTAGCCAGAGCCGCATTCGAGATAACTGTACCTACTCTAGTAGACGCTGCACTGCAGGGCGAAAGAGATGAGTTAAGAGGGGTAGCTGAGAATGTCATAGTTGGACAGCAGATACCGATGGGTACGGGATTGGTTGAAGTTTACATGAGTGCTGGCGCGCTACCTGATGAAATCAACATTAAGAAGCGGTGATGCTTTATATGGATCTACAGCGACAATTAAGATTGGCTATAGATACGGGAGATGTAGCAGTCGGGTTCAAGGAATCTATGAAGTCTGTTAAAACTGGGAAGGCTAAATTATTGATCTTAGCCTCAAATTCAACAAAGGAATTTGAGAAGCTTTCTAAGGAGGCTAAGGCCAGTAAGGTTCTCATCTATCGTTTCAGGGATAGCAACATTGATCTTGGAGTAGCTTGTGGTAGAAGGCACCCGGTTTCAGTTTTAGCGGTTAAAAAACTAGGGGATTCCGAGATCCTCGATCTAATTAAAGGAGAGTAGAGAGGCTTTGACATCAGGAATCCGCTTAACAGGAGAGGAGATGCGTCATATGGCTCTATTTGAAAATGTAACTGGAGCCACCGCCGTAGACTGCATTATAGACGATAAGAACGATCGAATAATCTTCGTGGCTAAGCAGGGAGATATGGGATTAGCAATAGGGAAAGGTGGTAAAAACGTAGGATTACTACGACGACTAATAGGTAAACATGTTGAAGTTGTAGAACATTCAGATTCTCCTGATCAGTTGGTTAAGAACAGCCTATCACCCGCAAGAATTCTATCCGTCAGACTAAATGAGAAGCCGGGCAGGCACATCTTAATCATCGAAGTAGAACCTAGAGACAAGGCCTTAGCTATTGGACGCAACGGAAGAACCATAGAGAAGACGCGTATGCTTGCTAAGAGGTATTTCCAAATAGATCATATAATGGTCACCTAAATAAGCGTGAACACATCCGTGGCTAATTTAAGGGGAAGAGGCAATTCTCCATATATAAAGAATGAGCGAAGAGCTCAAAATTATTCCTCTTTTAAAAATATTACACGATACCTGTCTCCAAGATTTGAAGCAGAAATACTAATTTTCTAGAAAATTCGTAAATAGAATCCCTAGATAAGCGTTTCTGTTACAAAGTGAAAGGATAGACTTACTGCTGATATATAATAGAGAATTAGTGCGCGCAAAGGGATGTTAGATCGTTATCAATATTTTAAACCGTTTAATGGAATGTTTAGTAGATTTAAGGAAAAATGATATTTAACGCTCTATTTCACCTGCAATGAATTTCTCCATGAGCATCTTTGCCTCGGTATCGCTGAATTGAGTTGGAGGATGCTTCATTAAGTACCCAGAAGGCGATATTAATGGGCCACCTACTCCTCTTTCTAGAGCCAATTTGATACATCTTATTGCATCTATAATTATTCCAGCTGAATTGGCTTTATCATCAACCGTGAGTTTACATTCTATCTCGTACGGGCGGTCTGCGAACATACGTCCCTTCACGTTTATATAGCAAATTTTCACGTTTCCCAGAAACGGTAGAAAGTCTGAGGGGCCGACATATATTCTATCGTCCTCCAGTTTACGAGTTAGTTGGCTTGTTACAGCCTTCGTCTTGGATATCTTCTTAGACATGAGCCTCGATCGCTCTAGCATGTTGGCGAAGTCTGTGTTCCCGCCCACATTCAACTGGTACAACTGATCTAATCTCGTGCCACGGTCATCGCACATCTTCGCTAATACACGGTTAAGTATTGTAGCTCCTACTTGGCCTTTGACGTCATCACCTATAACCGGTAATCTCCTCTCTTCAAATTTGGATCCCCAATAATTGTCAGAAGCTATGAATACAGGCATGCAATTTATCAGGCCGACCCCAACCTCTAATGCTATCTCAGCCCAATAGCGTGTAGCCATTTCGCTTCCCACAGGGAGGTAATTCACCAGTAACTCGGTTCCAGTGGATTCAATCTCATTTATGATCTCTTTTTTAAGTTCTTCATCGGACTTAGTTTGTTTAATTGGTTTTATCATTTTCTCGACATAAACACCGACACCATCTAGTACAGGCGCCTCTTGTACGGTGGTATTTATTTCAGGAATCTCGGGAAGCCAGTCCACGCAGTTTGGAGACTGGTATATTGCCTCATTGAGCTTTTTGGTTATCTTATTTTCAGCTACATCGAATGCGGATGTAAACTCTATATCGAATATGCTGTAATTGCCTATTTTGGGATTCATTATTCCTATTATCATTTTATCTGGATTTCGGCGGTAGTACTCTATTCCTTGTACGAGTCCCGCGAAACAGTTCCCTACGCCTATAACACCCACCTTTATATTGTTCAAATCTAACCACCGGTATTTTACAACTACGAGACGCATTCGACGTATAGGATTATACTCAAATTTTTCTAATGGCGGATATATAAATCCCCCGATCTTGTTTATAAAGTATGATCAATCGATACGAAGCGATGAGAGAGACTAAGGGACTTTATGTGCACAATTATTCTCGATTATGTTTGTAAAACTCAAATAGTATCAGAAATTTCTCATTGTTAATGGTTGAGAGACTCCATAGGAAAAAGAGATAATTTCATTCAGGTTAAATTTTGATAGAGCTCTATACTCACTATTCCAAACAGGAAAAAGAGGAACAATTCAATACCTTTAAAGGAAATAATGTGGAAGGTATCATGTAATGCGTTAAGTGTGATGAGATACCCTTTTCAGGATCTAATTTTGAAGACCTCTACTAATAACGTAAGCGCACGCTAGGAAAATATTATATATTTTGGAGAACCAAGTACTAGAAAGCTAGTTCACGAATATTAAATAAAAGATAGGATTAACAGAATCGAATTATTTATTACTGTGAGATTAACACTGTTTAAAATAGTTTGAGGATAAAGAATTGTTGGAGAAGAGCGTTCAAGCCAAGCTTTTAAGATCCACTGAGAGTCTGTGTCCCGAATGTTTTCGTGTAATTCCAGCCCAAGTTTTCAGCGACATTGGTGGAATAGTGAAGATATGTAAGACATGCACTGAACATGGATATTATGAAGATACTTATACATTTTCTGATCTTAAACTCTATAAGTGGGCTGAGCTATATGCCCATGAAGGGGTTAAACCTGAGAATCCCCGAAAAGATACCGTCAATGGCTGCCCATATGACTGTGGCTTATGTCCACAACATAGCTCACAGACAGTCTTAGCTATTATAGATGTAACGAATAGATGTAACATGAGATGCCCAATATGTTTTGCTAACGCTGCGTCGACTGGGTATGTCTATGAACCTACAAGAGAACAGATAGGGGATATTATGAAAAATCTGAGGGCTACAAAACCTGTCCCTCCTCCCGCTTTACAGTTTAGTGGGGGTGAACCCACTATGAGGGATGATCTACCTGAACTTATAGCAGCGGCTAGGGATATAGGTTTCAGGCATATAGAAGTTAACACTAACGGAATAAGGTTCGCCAGCGATACGTCATTTATAAAGAGATGCGTAGATGCAGGGATGAGCACAGTATATCTACAATTCGACGGCCTAGATGACGAGATATACAGAAAATCTAGAGGTGTTCCGATGATGGATGTGAAGCTTAAATTTATAGAGAAAGCTCGAGAGATAGGATTTGAAAGCATAGTTCTTGTCGTAACCCTTGTAAAGGGCCTTAATGACCATCAACAAGGCGATATAATACGCTTCGCTATGAAAAACTCCGATGTCGTAAGATGCGTCAACGTCCAACCGGTCTCTATAACGGGTAGGATAGATAAGGAATCTAGAGAGGCTATGAGAATGAATACAACAGATTTTATGAAACTCATTGAATCCCAAACGGACGGAAACATAAAGGTCTCGGATTTTAGACCAGTACCGTCGGTCATACCTATTTCAGAGGCTATAGGCGCTCTTAAGGGGAAACGTTACGTAGAATTCTCAACGGCCCCGTGGTGTGGAGTGGCCACATTTATGATTCAGAAGAGAGAAGGCAATTGGATTCCAATAACAGAACTCGTTGATGTAGATAAGTTCTTCAAGGCGATGAAGAAGATCGCTGAAGAGGCTAAAAGCGGGAAGAGGCTCTCGGTTAGAATGCGAACCATTTCATCTTTAAGACACGTTAAAGCAAACTTCATTAAAGACGTAGTATGGCCCGTCTTGAAGGAAGGCAGCTACAAAGCTTTAGGAGGTTTCATGCGGAAAGTAATAATGATCGGTTGTATGCACTTCATGGATCCATATAACTTCGACCTATATAGAGTCAATAGATGCACTATCCACTACGGTCTACCGGATGGGACGATACGCTCCTTCTGCTCATACAATACCCTGCATAGGAAGGATGTTGAAGCTAAATTTTCAACTCCTTATAGGGAATGGCTTAGGAAATATAATAATCAAGACAAAGTCTTTCAACCGCGAAAGGCGTCTTAATAAGAATAAATTTATTTTAGCGCGCCCACCTTCCACTCGACTTAATTGAAGAACATGTAAAAACTGTCTCTAATTTTTAAATTTACGCACCTTGGTTCCAGCTAAATCTTCAATCAAAGTAACTATGGCCGAATGATCGAAATTTTCCTTCCCAGAAGCTTTTAATGCAAGGTACATTTCGTGTACAAGACTCGTCAACGGAAGTGCGACAACAAATTCTCGAGCGGTCGAAAGCGCGTTATCAAGATCTTTAAATTGATGAAGAATCTTAAATCCCGCCTTGAAGTCACCCTCCAATACATTGGGCATCCTAACTTTCATAACTCCACTTCCAGCGAATCCATTTTTGATCGCATTAAAAATCTTTTCAGGATCAACACCGGCTTTAGCACCTAATGTGAATCCTTCTGCAATAGCACCTAAGGTTATTCCCACAATAATTTGATTAACTAACTTAGTTACTTGACCAGCACCAATATCCCCTACTAGAACAGTAGACTTGCCGAGTGCCTCAAAAATTTCTTTACATTCCTCGAACACATTTCGTTCCCCTCCAACCATTATCGATAAAGTCCCCTCAATTGCACCCTTTTCACCGCCGCTTACTGGGGCGTCTAAAATTTTTACTCCTTTTTTCGCAGCATTCTCGAATAGTTTTTGATCCGTAGATGGGGTTACAGAACTCATGTCAATAATTATGTCTCCTGATTTTGTTCCCACTAAGATACCATTGTCACCATAAGCAACATCCTCAACCTGTGGACTATTCGGAACCATGATTATATCGATTTCTGACGCCTCTGCAACTTCACGAGGCGAAGTAGCCGGTTTAGCTCCCTTCTTCACCGCTTCATCAATCCTCTCCTTAACGACGTCATACACCGTTACACAATATCCGGCCTTGATTAAGTTCATTACCATTGGGTAACCCATTATACCCAATCCAATAAAGCCTATACGTTTCAATTTTCATCAGTTTTTTTTCTCTGAGGTAAATATTAAATTTTCTGATTTCAAGATAGCTAAAAAAGAATAGAATACTACATTTTTAAACCTCCAAGAATGAAGTTATTTGTAAATATCTTTTATTCGATCATAAATATCAGAATCGTATTCTCGTTAACTCCTTACGTTCCAAAAAGTTTATAGGAAGTCCATCTGTAATCAGCTAAATGAACCCTCTATCATTAACAGCATATAATCTGTAGCGCCCCTCTGTTGCATATAAAAAAATCACGAGGAGAGAAGAATGGGCGATAGGGCAGGTAAAAAAAGGGTTAAGTCAAGGACGTATATAAAAGATTTAGATTATTTAAAGAAAGTTTTAGAAGAGGAGCGAAGGCGTTCAACAGCCTGTCTAGAGCGAATCAAGTATCTTCAGGCTGAGTTTGAGAATCATATTAAAAGAATTGAACGTGAAGCTGATGAGAAGATTAAAAGAGGAAATGAGCGGTTTATAGCCCGCTTCCTGCCAATATTAGATGATTTGGAGAGAGCTATAGAGTCAGGGAACAATAATAGAGCCCGCGCAAGTGCTAGCAGTCAATTACTGGATGGGGTGAGAATGGTATTAAAAAATATGTTGAGAGTACTCAAAGATGAAGGATTAGAGGAAATAAAAGCTTTAGGAGAAGCTTTCAATCCCTCTAGACATGAAGCAGTGGGCCATGTACTCACTTCAGGTCATCCAACAAACACTATCGTAAGGGAACTTAGAAAGGGATATATGTTCGATGGATGTGTCTTAAGGCCAAGTCTTGTAGAGGTGGTTAAAAGTGAAGACACAATGTCCTCACAGAAATAAGGTAATAACGATTAATCGAAAGAGGATGAGAATATGGCTGAGAAGATAATTGGAATCGACTTAGGCACAAGCAACTCAGCAGCAGCAGTTATGATCGGCGGCAAACACACAATAATTCCGAGCGCTGAAGGTACCACCATAGGTGGAAAAGCGTTTCCATCATTTGTTGCGTTTACAAAAGATGGAGAAAGGTTAGTAGGAGAGCCGGCGAGAAGGCAGGCAGTTACAAATCCTGAAGGCACGGTGATGAGCATAAAGAGGAAAATAGGTACCGACTATAAGGCTAAGATTTTTGATAAAGAGTATACTCCACAGCAAATATCAGCCTTCATTCTACAGAAGATAAAGAAAGATTCTGAGGCTTTCCTCGGCGAGCCTATAAAGAAGGCGGTGATTACAGTTCCAGCCTATTTCAATGATAACCAGAGGCAAGCTACAAAAGATGCTGGAACAATAGCGGAACTAGAAGTTGCACGAATAATAAATGAGCCTACAGCGGCATCGCTCGCATATGGTCTAGGCAAATCGGAGAAAGAACTGAAAATAATGGTTTTCGACTTAGGAGGGGGAACCCTAGACGTTACCCTACTAGAGTTTGGTGAGGGGGTCTTCGAAGTTAAATCCACAAGTGGAGATACGCAGCTAGGAGGCACAGATATGGATGAAACACTAACTGGCTATGTAGTCGACCGGTTCAAACGGGATACGAGGATAGACCTGACACAAGATAAGATGGCTTTACAGAGAGTACGGGAAGCAGCGGAGAAGGCAAAGATAGAGTTATCAACCGTGCCTGAAACCGAGATAAATCTACCTTTCATAGCCCAAGATAGCTCAGGCCCTAAAAACTTGGAAATCCAGATGAGGCGAGCTAAGCTCGAAGAACTAGTTAGACCAATAGTAGAAAGATGCAGAAAACCGATGATGCAGGCGATGGAAGACGCAAAGATGAAGCCGGCGGATATTGATAAGATAATTCTGGTAGGCGGTCCAACTAGAATGCCTATAGTCCAAAAGTTCGTCGAGGATATAATGGGCAGACCCCCTGAGAGAGGAGTTGATCCTATGGAATGTGTAGCCATAGGAGCAGCTATACAGGGCGCCATAATAGCAGGTGAGATAAAGGATATAGTACTCCTCGACGTAACACCTCTCTCTCTGGGAGTAGAAACACTAGGCGGTGTATTTACAAGGGTTCTGGACAGAAACACCACGATACCTACTAAAAGGAGTCAAATCTTCTCAACCGCAGCGGACTTCCAGAACAGCGTTACTATACATGTACTACAAGGGGAACGATCAATGGCATCCGACAATGTTTCTCTAGGTATGTTCAACTTGACGGGTATCCCTCCAGCCCCAAGAGGAGTACCTCAGATAGAAGTAACGTTCGACATAGATGCCAACGGCATTCTAAACGTCTCTGCTAAGGACTTAGCCACAAATAAGGAACAGAAGATAACTATAACCGCTTCAACCAAACTTCCTCAGGAAGAGATAGATCGAATGGTAAAGGACAGCGAACAATTTGCAGAGCAAGACCGTAAGAGAAGGGAGGAAGCTGAAATCCGAAACCAAGCTGACAATTTAATCTACGTCTCTGAAAAGACAAAGCAGGAATTGAGGGATAAACTCTCTAAAGATCAGATTGAGAAAGTTGACGGAGCCATAAAGGAATTAAAAGAGGCCCTGTCAGGCAAAGATGTGGAGGCAATAAAGGCGAAAAACGAGGCTCTATCGAAGATAATGCAAGAGATAGGGACTAAAGTTTATCAAGAAGCAGCACAGCAAAAGACTCAAACCGAACCCAAAAGTGAACCCCCTAAATCAGCTAAAAATAAGGATACGAAACAATAAAAGCAAACTCGAGTTTAGAGGACTTCTGGAAAGAATTAGTATAAGAAAGAACTAGACAACGATAGTTCTACACTTCCATTTAAGGTACGCGAAACGTCATGAATAAAGACTACTATAAAATACTAGGCGTAGATAGGGATGCTAGTAAGGATGAAATCAAGAAGGTCTACCGGAGGTTAGCTCTCAAATACCATCCTGACAGAAATAAATCTCCTGATGCCGAAGATAAGTTTAAGGAGATATCTGAAGCCTATGCGGTTCTATCAGATGATGAGAAAAGACGTCAATATGACATGCTCGGTCACGAGGGGATAGGAGCACGGTACACCTATGAAGACCTGTTCAGGGATATAAACTTCGAAGATATATTCAGAGACATAGGATTTGGAAGTTTCAACAGGATCTTCGATATACTGTTTGGGCGTAGTAGATCGAGAGCTTACACGCGAGCGGATTACATCCGTAAAGGAACGGATCTAAGATATGATTTAGAAGTAAATCTTGAGCAAGTAGCTAAAGGCGCCGTGATGACAGTAGAGATTCCCCAAAGAGAAAAGTGCGATAGATGTGATGGAGACGGCACCGAGCCGGGGACCTCGCGGAAAACATGTCCTAAATGCAACGGCGGCGGTAGATTGGAGCAGTCTAGATCCTCACCCTTCGCAACATTCACGCAGATAATCCCGTGTAACCAATGCAGTGGAAACGGCTTCATAATAGAAACGCCATGTAAAGAATGTAGAGGGACAGGTATACTGACCAACGTTAAACCTCTTGAAGTGAAAATCCCTCCGGGTGTAGAGGACGGAGCAAACCTACTTTTAAGGGGGAGTGGAGAGCCCAGCATGAATGAAGGACCCCCCGGAGATCTTTATATAGGAATCCACGTAAAACCACATCCCCTTTTCAAGAGAGAGGGAAACGACCTTATACTTGAAACATCAATAAATATCGTTCAGGCAGCCTTAGGCGGAGCGATCCAAGTTCAAACTCTTCTAGGAGACTCAGTTAAGGTAGATATTCCTCCGAGTACGCAGACAGGAGCCGTATTCCGAATAAAGGGATATGGGTTACCTTCTATAGATGGAAACCACGGAGACCTATTCGTCAAGATCAAGATAGAAGTTCCCACCAACCTCACACCTAAAGCGATACAGTTGTTGAAGGAGTTGTCTAAAGAGTTTACCTGACTTCCTAACGCACACTTTAGATGTAAATTATGTCGATGGAGAAGCCTCGATATAAATTATCACAAACTAGATCAAAGAGCATCCAAAACTCAAAATCGTATTAATAGTGGTCTATATATGTATGATGGAAGAAAAAAAGGGAGAGAGTATGCTAATCCTTTACTTTTGAAACTTCTAAGCTATTGAGCATGTTCAGTATAATGGCATAACCTTTTTTAAGCATCTCTTTCTCTTTGAGGTACGTTGATATTCTGACGGCTTCTTCGAAGTTAAACCATGCGCAGCGATCATGCTCCCGGCTGACCCTAGCGTACTCTTGTTCAGTTTCGAAGAGGAAGAAGTGTACAGTCTTGTGGTAACGTCTTCCCCTAAGCCAGAACTCATAGCTTATAGCGCCGATCTTATCTATGAGCCTTAGTTGACTGATCCCGGTCTCCTCCTCGACTTCCCTTTTAGCGGCTTCGAGTTCTCCTTCCCCTTTCTCTATAAGTCCCTTAGGGAGACACCATGTCTTACGTCGCTTAAATCCCAACAGCAGGAACCGGGGGGTTCCATAGCTTAGCCTGAATACTACCCCTCCAGCAGATGTGAGCTGTTCATACTTCAAACTAATTATCTCCTGCTTCACATTTCCAATGTCTTATCCAGTTTAGATATCTGCTCAACATTACCTCCAGCTAGGCTGTATACATCCTCTACTCTAACTCCGCCTACTTTTGGCTCGTATAAGCCTGGTTCTAAGGTAAATACTTGTCCCTTCCTTAGCCTATCTTCACTCATGAGGGATAAAACCGGTAAATCGGATAAACTCCATCCTACACCGTGACCTAAAGAGTGCATAAAACCTCTTTCCAACTTTGAAGCATCTCCATTAAGTAAGCGAGTCACGGTAGGGTGGCCCTTCTCCTCAAAGAATTTACAAACCGTCTCCATGAGCTCGCTTGCGTTAATGCCTTCCCTCAATCCGTCAAATGCTATAGCTTGAGCCTCTGTTACATCCTCGTGCATTCGTTTTACCTCTCTTGAGGCTCTGCCAACAACATGAGTTCTAGTAATATCGAAGTATAGTAGGTTACTGCTCCTAGGGTATAAGTCTATAAGGATAGGTGTATTCATCTCTATTTTTTTATGGTCTTCTCCTAAATTATGCGGGTCGGCAGTGTCTTCCCCTGACGATATAGCGAAATCCTCGACAGGATTTAGGTTAACATCAGTCATTAAGATACGAGCATTCTTCTTTGCATCCCCTAATGTTACTTCTTTACCCTTAGACAGTTTATCGCAGATCATATCCATAGTATCGGTTAGAACCTTATCAACCAATGAACCTACCTTTTTAATCTCAGATAACTCAGACTCGCTTTTAATCTCCATCAGCTTATCTACTAAACTTGGCCTTGACTCACCGACGACTTTGTGATCCATACTTTCTAATCCTTTGAGTAAATTGTAAGCTGCACCGGAGTCCCTATCGCCATACACACCTATACGACCCTCGACTCCAGATGCGTGGATTAGACTATCGTAGAAGTAGATCTCGGCCTTGGATGGACCGTATTTTCTCACCAACTCTTCATATCCATACTCTGTGAAGGTTTTGACGTCTCTCACCACACTCTTCTCAGCTCTCTTCACATCGACATTGCCAACTATCAAGACAGGTTTCTCGTCGATCCTCTTAAGGTATATTCCTCCACGTGGAATTTGAACTCTAACGAAATAGTAAAGCTCTATTGAGCGATTTCCTTCTCCAATAACAATAACTGCCTCGAAGGATCTCTTATCCATCTCTTTATCTAAATCCTCTAACAAGGCTCTTGACCTGTAGAGCGAAATAGATTGACAGCGAACTATTAACGTTACCTCTACATATTTAGTAATGGTTTTCGTGTAAGTGCATCGCGTTAGCAACCTTTTTATTTTCGAACACCAAAATTCTAGAGCGCGCTCAGGAGATTGATTCATTGGTTAACATACTGGTATATACCACCCCGACCTGCCCCTACTGTCATGCAACTAAAAATTTTCTCAGTGAATTAGGCGTCTCATTTAGAGAGGTTGACGTCTCAATCGATCCGAGAGCTGCTCGGGATCTTATCATAAAATCAGGTCAAATGGGAGTCCCTGTGTTGGATGTGGATGAGGAGATGATTATAGGTTTTAATAGAGAAGCCATTATAGCTGCACTTAGAAAAAGTGGAGTCGAGTTCCCCGGCCAACAATAAAAGACCGTTCGGAAATAAGTATTAGCTACACCGCTTCATTTAACCACTATTGGATTTAAGAGTAATAAATATTTATAGCGCGCGCAATTTTATAAACTAAGTAAAGATATTTACTATCTCCCCATGTATGCCTGTTTAATGAAGAGAAGGTGATAACCTTGAATTTTAAAGGTTGCTATACAGCTCTGGTAACACCAATGGATAATGGTATGAACGTTGATTATGAATCCTTAAATAGGCTTATCGAGTTTCAGGTAGAGGAAACCGTCTCAGGTGTTCTTGCCACTGGTACTACGGGGGAATCTCCCACATTAACATGGGATGAGCATATTTCCGTTATAGAGTCCGTCTGTGATGTCGTTGAAGAGAGATGTTGCGTGATAGCAGGTACTGGTAGCAATAATACACAAGAAGCTATGGAGGCCGCTGAGAAGAGCGTCGATAAAGGTGTTGACGCTTTGCTTCTAGTGGATCCATACTATAACGGCCCGAGCTCCTTGGAGATAAGGCGGGAGTATATAGAGCCAATAGCCAGACGTTTCACAGAGGTTCAGGTGATCCCCTACATTATTCCAGGTAGAACTGGAACCGAGCTTCAACCTCAAGACCTTGCTATACTCCATAGTAGGTTACCCAATGTTAATTCAGTGAAGGAAGCTACGGGCAACTTTGAGAACGCCAAGAAGATTAGACGGCTTTGCGGGGAAGATTTCTCGATACTGTCGGGAGATGACGATAAGACATTCGATCTGATTGAGAACCCCGAAATAAACGGAAGTGGGGTGATCTCGGTGTCATCAAACGTAGCTCCTCGGGCTGTCCAATCCATGGTAATGGCTATATTAAGCGGAGACTCGGCCAGGGCGAGGAGCCTCGCCGATGGTCTCAAGCCTCTTTTCGACATAGTTACTGTTAAAACCGTTGAAAATACGCCTTTCGGGGAGGTTAACTGCAAGGCTAGGAATCCCCTTCCATATAAGACATTGATGGCGTTGCTGGGTATTCCGGTTGGGAACTGCAAGCCTCCACTTGGGAAGATGACTCAGAAGGGACTTAACATAATCCTAGAGAAGGTGCGTTCGGTCTTTAAGACCAACCCTGAGATTCTTAATCCTATAGAGGGGTTCTTCGATGTTAACTTGGAAGAGAGACTGTATAACGAGAAGTATTGGCGTGATCTGACTTATGAATCATATTAAAATATGTGTGGCAGGCGCAGATGGCAGGATGGGTAGAATCGTAATTGAAGAGGTCGAGAACTCACCTGACATCGAGATCGTAGGAGCCGTAACAGCCCCCGACAGCCCCAATCTCGGTTTGAGATTAGGCGATATATCGCTTAAGCCTGGTAATGTGGAGCTGATGGATCCTAGTCGCTTGGAAGATGCGATGAGGGAGGCTGATATCTACGTATCTTTTACTACTCCACAAGCCGAAGTGGATAATCTGCCCAGAGTAGCCGGTCTAAGCAGAAAGATAGTTGTAGGGACTACAGGATTTGCGGAGGAGCAGCGACGTAGTATAATTGCTTCAGTGGAGGATAAGGTGCCCGTAGTGATGTCACCCAACTTCGGCGTTGGAGTTAATATATTGTTAAAGCTCCTCGAAGTTTCAAAGATGTTCCCTGTAAACTACGATTTTAGCGTAATGGAGGTACACCATACTGGTAAGATGGACGCGCCCAGCGGAACCGCGAAGAAGATTGGAGACCTTATAAGTCGGCTAAGGGGCATTTCCAAGACGGTTTATGGCAGGGAAGGCATCTCAAAGAGAGTTGAGGGTGAGCTTGAGGTAGCCTCCCTAAGGCTTGGGGGGGTACCGGGGATACATGAAGTGTTAATTGCAGGCCCATACGAGCTTATACGGATAGGGCACACAGCCTTCTCTAGAAGGTTATTCGCTCAAGGCGCACTGCTAGCGGTTAAGTGGATAAACGATCGAGAGTCCCCAGGCATATACACTATGATGGACGTACTGAGCGGTGATAACCCTCCTAGGCATAATATAAATTTTTGATTAGGCTTTAGATTTGGTGAGAGTCACTGTGCAACAATCCTACATAAGTTCATTTAAGGCGAAGGATGGTGTTTTACATATCGGGGATGTATCGGCTGTAGAGCTTGCTAGAACCTATGGGACCCCCCTTTACGTGGTTGATGAGAAGCGTATAAGGGAGAATTATCGTAGGCTAGCTAACACTTTCGTAGAGTCTCGGATATACTACGCGGCTAAAGCCAACTCCAGCATATCCATATTGAGGATCCTACTGGATGAAGGCGCTTATGTTGATGTTTCATCCCCCGGCGAGATTTTCCTCGCCGTGAAAGCTGGTTTTCCAAGTTCGAGGATCATGTATACAGGCACCAGCGTTTCAAAGGAGGAGCTTGAATACGCGGTTCGTGAAGGTGTATCCGTAAACGTGGACTCACTGATGGAGATGGTAAACCTGTTG
>CAYFVN010000326.1:0-3024 GCA_964346575.1 uncultured Candidatus Bathyarchaeia archaeon | reverse complement strand
TCAAATAACAAAAATAATAAAGAAAGAAAGGTTAAAAGTATTTTGAGAAAAATTTCGTTGCCTTTTGCTCGTAATTCGATATGTCTTGCCTTCATGATTCGATGGCATCGTATAGAACTGCGCCCTCAGCGTCTCTTGGAAGTGGGATTCCTGTCAGATGGGCTATAGTTGGAGCTATATCGATCAATTTAGCCAGTCTAGGTCTGTTATAGCCCTTCCTAAGGCTTGGACCCGCCATCACTAAAGCTGCGTGCATAGTGGGGTCTGTGGGCATCGAAGAGTGGCTGCTGCAATACTGCCCGATGAGTGTGGGTAGTAGCTCAAAGACTGGTAGATCCTCACCATAAGCGGTAGAGCTTGCCCCATATTCCGGCTCCACACTGTAGAGGACATCCCCTATCCTGTCGCCCCTCAATCCGAAAATCTCAGCCCGCTCTTTCGGAATCACGAGCGACATGATCCTGTTACCAGTTTCAGGGTCTCTCAGCTGGAGCAGAACGTCGATAATACGATCCCTGTTCATCTCGTACTCCTCTCCTGGCTCCACGATTCCAAATGGATCCCTCCCCTTCAGGTTAACGTATATGTGGCCGTTATAGTCGGCTTGTGCGTAGGCCTTGGTCTTGGACCAATCTATGGACTTTCCCGAATCTTTTAGAGTCATCAGGCCCTCCCTCACCAATAACTGGTTCACGTAGACATGCCTCCGATAGAGAGAGTGGCCGTGATCTGAAAGCACGACTACCAGGCTTGATGGCCCAGCCGCATCGACTAGAGTGCCAACGAACTTATCTGCAAGGACGTAAATCCTCTCCATTATCTTCCAGTACTTTCCGGCTTTCTGCTCGTCATAGTCAGGATGATTGGGATCTATCCCCCCGTAGAAGCAGTGCTGGATATGGTCGATCCAGTGAAAATGCGTCATGAATAGAATCCAGTCGTAACTGCCCATTAGAAGGGATCCTGTCCGACCTATCCAGTCTGCTTGATACTCCATCAGTTCGAACCATGTTTCTATATCAATCCATCCCCAACTGTAAGGCCCTCTTCCACCCGCATGTTCAATGTACGGTCCGCACTTTTCTGTAAGCTCTGCTCCTAATGACTCAGGTAAAGTCCAGCCTGACATTGGCCAGATTTGCGTCCTGTAAAGCTTGAACACCTCTCCGTCAGGGGATAGCTCGACAAGCCGGAGCTTGAAGTATCCTGTCGCCGAATTCTGGATCGTAGACTCCACTTTTTGCCAATCGCTCCATTCGCCTTCAGATAGGCTGCAAATCGATTTTTCAACATCTCTTTCTGGAGATACGATAACCTCGTCGTACTTGTTCATTTCATTCCCGCGTATGAGGGCGTAGAACCGTGCAAGCACATCCCCATCTTTGGAGTCTACGCTAAATGAAGTTTCCAGCGACATAAAGTTGGATTCCTGCAGTCCTCTCCAACCGTCAGCTCTTCGGAGCTGAATATTAGTTGCATGGGGTGAATCAACGGTTGTATAGCAAGCGCTTGGACTTATTTCGGCGATGCTTTCGCCCCAACGGGCTGCATCTCCTCCGCTCAACTGAATTAGATTTTCAGCCATTGGAGGCCATGAAGTCGGAAACCTGATAAGTATCACTTTCTTCCCTGTCTTAGTGGCGCTCATCCAAATTGGCTCTGCGGTGTAGTAACTAGATGAGAAACCATTCAGTTCTTCCCCATATATACGCTCGTTTCCTATCAGGAAGGGCTTCTCAAACGGCTCGCCAGGCAGATGTACGGTTAGACCCGTTATTCCATGCGTACCTGGCCAAGCACCCGTCGCAACAGAAGCCCAGCCTGGCGGAGTAGAAGGCGGGAATGCTGGAATGACTCTGGAAAATACCCCTCTTTCCATCAGATTCTGAATATTGGGAAGTTTTCCTTGGTCTGCGAACCTTTTAATCCAGTCCGGTTTTGCTGCGTCAAGTCCTATAATGATAGCCTTGTTTGCTTTGGTCAAGTTTGGAGTCTCTGCTCTCAATATCCTAGCGCCTTCAGTCGTGATTTCGCCTTTTCTTCTTCCTTTTTTGAGTAGACGAATCTATCCTTCCTTGTCCATGCGGCTTTGCATTCTGGACAGGAAATTCCTCTGGTGTCAGAATCGTATTCAAGCTCTACCTTACCACAATCCGGGCACTTCATTTAACTTCACTTTATTCCTAGTTTAGTTGAGGTATAGATGTTTAGTCTTTTATAAAAAATAATTGGATTTCCAACCTAAGGCTTCAATTTTTCCTTTTCCTGGCTAAATAATACTTGTGTGAGCCAATGCTATTTATCAGAATTCATCTTTTCAACGCGGCGAACGTCATTCCTCTTATGATATACCTCTGAGTAATTACTGAGAAGATGAAGACTGGAGTTAGCGCCAATACACTTGCAGCGCATAGTTGACCCCATAGAGGAGCTCCTTCCGTAATGTATCCAAGCATCATTACGGGTATAGTCTTGGTAATTCGTCCGGTCAGAATGAAGGCAAATACAAATTCATTCCACGACAACATGAATGTAAATATCGACGTCGCTGCCACGCCCCCTGAAACCATTGGAAGAACAACGTAAAGAAAGGCCTTAAACCTAGAACACCCATCTACCATAGCACTCTCTTCAAAGTCCTTCGGAACCTCCTGTAAAAAGGTCGATATCATCCATACGGCATATGGCATATTGACGGTCAGATAAACGAAGATTAATAGAGGATATGAATCGATCAAACCGAGTTTCTTCCCGAATGTATTGTAGAACGGCAAAACTATCACGATGGTCGGTATCATACGTATTAGCAGAGTAGATGATATAAAGAGGTTCTTGTACCTGAAATCGTATCTAGATATGGCGTAGGCAGCTGGTAAACACATTGCCAACGACAATGCGGTAGATATCAAAGCGATTATTAGGCTATTCCTGAAGAACCTTGGATAGTCCGACTCGAAAAGAACGCCTTGGTAGTTCTCAAGTGTCGGTTGAAAAATCCACTTGGGAGGAATTCTGAAAGTGTCC
>CAYFVN010000325.1:0-2625 GCA_964346575.1 uncultured Candidatus Bathyarchaeia archaeon | reverse complement strand
AAAGCGTATCCTCCTTCGCCTCCGTAGAGTTTCGATAACGTCGGGCTCTTCATGGAGGGTAGTATGGAAACGATGTTTTTAAGGCTGGCTTCAGGCACATTCATCTTCAAGAGCTTCATATTCTTGGCATCCAACGCTCCCTTTATAAGGGATAGGAGATCCTCGATCTTGCTCATCTTCTCCCGGTCTTTAACGGAACCTTTGTTCGCTATTATCCTGGCCGTCGACTCGAACAGTCGGTGTACTATCTCCCAACCGTTGTCCCTTAGAGTGGCTCCCGTCTGAGTGCAGTCGACTATCATATCCGCGACTTGTACGAAGGTCTCCGTGGCTCCGTATGAGGTGATGAACCTGAATGGGAAGCTTCCCATCATTTTTTTGCAGAACTCTCTCGTGATGTTCTCGTATTCCGAGGCGACGATGATTCTCTCCTTACCCTCGGAACTCATATATCTGATCAGCTTGTCGAATGTATCCCCTGCATCTATCGTCGTCAGGTTATCGTAAACCGATCTTGGAACGGCGGCTACAACATTGACCCTTCCCACGTCTAGGTCAAAAAGCTCCTTGGCTTTGGTCTTGGTCTCCTTTATCCAATCGAGACCGGTTATCCCAACATCGTATTTGCCCTCTTCGACGAGTGGACCTATATTCTGTGCTCTATGGATCCTGAACTGGATCTCGGGGTCCGCGCCTTCTATCGAGTAGGATCGCCCCCTCTCAATCCTCGGCCTGTACCCAGCCAAGTCTAGGATGGAGAAAATCGCTTCTTGTAGGTGACCTTTGGGCAACGCGACACTCAATTTTACCATGTTTAACTCCTCTCAACCTTTCTAAGGCCGTTATGGGTCTGAAGTCGAGTAAATAATGCCGTCACTTAAAAAAATTCCCAAAAACGCCTGCGCCCGAGTAACATTTATCCCATTGAGCGCTTAAATTGATCGGACTATGCAATCTGATCCGATATACGGGGTGTTCATCGAGTGAATCGCTCTAAAAATTCCCGGTACGGCTATGTCGTAGTACTTTCAGGGTTCATAGCCGTTCTAGGCAGCCTGGGTTTCGCGAGGTTCGGTTACTCGATGATCCTTCCAGGGATGAAGGATGGCTTAGGGCTGGCTTACACCCAGATGGGGTTGATGGAGTCGGGCAACTTTTCAGGGTATATGTTCTTCGCGGTTCTAGGCGGGATGCTGGCATCAAGGTATGGTCCGAGGGTCGTGATAGCGTCCTCACTCGGCCTTACAGGGGCCTCCATGCTGCTTACCGGGTTCGTAGAAAGCTATCCTCAGGCCTTGATGTTGCGGAGCTTGACGGGCGTCGGGTCTGCAGGCTCAAACGTCCCGGCTGCGATGCTGCCCGCGGCATGGTTTTCGGCGAGGAGGAGAGGCCTCGCGGCCGGTTTAATCACTTCCGGAAACGGGGCGGGATTGATCGCTACAGGGTTTCTAGTACCCAAATTGAACGTCGTCTTCGGCGTTGAAGGATGGAGGTACTCCTGGTTAATCTTGGGGATGACGACCATCTGCTTCGCGGCGTTCTGCGGGCTGGCTGTAAGGAACCCCCCCGAGAAGAAGACTCGATCGAATGAGCCCACTAGAACGTTGGAGTGGAATCTAATACGCACCCCATTGATCTGGAAGATGGGCCTCGTATACTTAATGTTCGGCCTCTCTTATGTGATATACGTCACCTTCTTCGGGGCTTACCTTGTCAACGAGGTGAGTCTATCTCCCCTCAGGGTGGGATCACTGTGGGCTCTGGTTGGATTCCTCAGCTTGGCCAGTGGACCATTATGGGGTCACGTATCAGATAAAGCGGGGAGAGGATACGGTCTAGCCATGGTTTACTTCATCCACTCATTGTCTTTCTTCCTCTTCTCCCGTGGAGGGATTATGGTTGCCCTTAACGCGTCTGCAATCTTATTCGGGCTGACCGCTTGGAGCGTACCCTCGATAATGGCCGCCTATTCAGGGGATCGCTTCGGATCTAAAGCAGCCTTCTCGGTCTTCGGGTTCCTGACGCTGTTCTTCGGTGTTGGACAGGCCTTAGGGCCATCGGCTGCCGGCTACATAGCCGACCGAGCCCAGACTTTCACCTCGGCCTTCCTTCTCTCCTCGACTGCCGCTGCGCTGGGAGGCCTCTTAAGCCTTAAGATGTTGAGGAAAAGTTAGGCTTAAACTTGGTGTGGTGAGGGCTCGCTGCAGTCATTTGAAAAAGTCATCAGTAATAAAAATGGAAGATAGATCTTTAACGATGAGTAAATGTAAATGTATTGTTCCTTTACAACGTCTTTAAAATTAGAGGATTATTGTTTGCGTAGTAGTCCATACAACGCTCCTGCAATCACTATTACGCCGAACATTATTACTATGAATCCCCACAACGGTATGTCTATACCGAAGGCTTCTGAGATGCCCCAGAGAATTATTATTATTCCGATGAATAAGCCGAAGACAGCGCCGCCTCGGGGAAGACCGAAACATTCGTCTCGCGGGTTTTTACTCATTTTTATCGCCTTCCAACAGTCAATGAGTGGATTAGTATTTAAGATTTTGTACTTTTATCTTTTATAAATAGCGCGCACTAAAAAATACTCGGCTAGACCGCTGTTACAGGTTTAAA
>CAYFVN010000324.1:0-1686 GCA_964346575.1 uncultured Candidatus Bathyarchaeia archaeon | reverse complement strand
AAGAACGATCAGTTTGGGAAGGCATTCGCCTTCAAAGAGATAACTGGAATCATAGGTAGGGCTGGATGGGGAAATTATATTCTATGGCTTATCGCAGTCTTCGTAATCAGCCTCGTCTTCGGAGCCTTAGGGAGAATTCCATTGATAGGGTGGCTTATATCGCTGATACTTATGCCACTCTACATTGTCTTCATATCCCGCTCCGCTGGTTTGATATACGAGAGAGACATGCCTTTAAGGACAGGAGATACTACCTCAGAAACTGGTAAAGTCAAGTATTGTATAGAGTGTGGCGCTATGATGCCGACTGAAGGCGAATTCTGCCCCAAATGCGGAACGGAACAGTGAGTCGTATCGTATCATATTACCGTTAAAATACACTAATTGCAAAATACTCGATGAATAGTGTAAACGATATTCAATGTAGATGAGTTGAATAGATATAATCACTTATTTTTTGTGAAGTAGAATGAATGATAAAGTTTACTCATCGGCGTCATGGGATGGCTTAGTTAGGAGCGTCACAGTTGCTATATTTACACTTATAGCTTCATTAGTGATTACTTTTAGTATCATATCGGATATTCTGCCTCTCACGATCGTTTTAATCGCAGTCTTCAGCTGTATCCTATGTCTAACCTATTTATGGGCTCCAAGAAGCTACGCCGTCAAAGGAAACTCGGTTACGGTTAATCGATTAATCGGCGATCTAAAGATCAACGTCTATGAAGAACCCAAAAGGTGGAAATGGACTTGGTGGGGAGTAAGGCTATTGGGTAGTGGCGGCCTCTACGGATACTTCGGGGTCTTCTCTTTTAAAGGAACGGGGAGAGTATGGATGTATGCTACAAACAGGCACAACCTCGTCCTGATCAAAGATATTAAAGGTAGAAAATACTTATTGAGCCCCGACAACCCTGAGAAATTCATACAACAACTACGAGGAACAATTCCAAGGTTAGGGGGTGTCGTGAATAGAAATATGCGGGCGATATTCGATCGATCTCAAGAGAATGTGAGACGATGAAACGTTAGGGATAGGATATATAAGCTTATTTACGGCTCCGACTAGATAGGATGGAGTTCGATGAATGTATTTGAGTTAGTCAGGTTGTCTCTCGGAGCTTTGAGGGAGAGGAGGCTCAGGACTGGGCTCACAATTTTCAAGGTGATCATAGGGGTTGGGCTAATGACGTCTCTCAACGGACTTGGCGGGGGGATGGATGTCTTCATAGATGAACAGTTGAGCTTGCTAGGTGCAAACGTTCTTTTCATTACCCCATCGGGAGTTTCAATAGGTATGGGCCCTCCACAAGAGACGCCGGAGATGAAGTTGACACTTCAGACTGTTCGAACCATTGAGAGGATTCATGGTATAAAATACGCGGTTCCATTCTTTTATAGTGTTGCGACTCTAAAGTCTGGGAGTGAAGAAAAGACGGTACAGATCATAGGGATGGATCAAAGCAAGGTGAAGTATATCGCGCCTAAGGTTGAGCTTGGGTCGGGCTCGTATGTTTTCCCTCATGACTCCATCGGCATAGTATTGGGAAATAATCTCGCTAATCCCTCGGATCTTAACAGACCCTTCGCTAAGGTGGGACAGACCGTCTCCGTCGAGATTTCCAAGGTCGAGAGTGAAGGGGGAAGAGACAAGCTAGTGGTTAAAAAGAAGAGTTTTCAGGT
>CAYFVN010000323.1:0-7867 GCA_964346575.1 uncultured Candidatus Bathyarchaeia archaeon | reverse complement strand
AGACGCACACCATATAAACGGCTGCGTCGTTGCCGCCCCTATTTTGACGCGCCTGCTAGGTAGAATATATAAGGGTGGATCCGAACAGACTTTCAAAATTAGACAGGAGATTCTTCAATCTATATTCTCCCACGACGATGATGTTGAATGTCTAAGCGTTGAGGCGGGAATATCTAAAATCGCGGATGGATGCGACATGGCTGAGGGGAGAGCTCGGATTCCCTATAGGTTGGGCAAGGTTGACATCCATTCGCTCTCGGCTCTCTCCATCACAAAGGTGGAAGTGGAACCTGGTACTGAGAAGCCTCTTCGCATAACCGTTCACATGAATAGTTCGGCTGGAGTATTTCAGATAGAAGAGGTCCTGTTGAAGAAGATCGAAACTTCGGGTTTAATTAGTGAAACTGAGACGGTAGCCTTAGAGAGTGGAAAGGAGATAAAGCGGGTGTAGATTGTCAAACGACTTAACGCGCCCAAGCGTATAATCTTGCTCTAGAGTGGTGATCTATTACGGTAGAGAATATTACTCCGAGGACATGGGTTAGAAAAGCCTCAGGTGACTTCGAACTCTTCAATCCTGAAAAAGTAATCAGATCATGTATAAGAGCGGGAGCATCGAGGGAAGAGGCCGAGAGAATATTAAAGGAAGTAAACCACATATTATATAACGGTATAACTACCAGAGAGATATACTCCAAAGTCAGGGGTTTGTTGAGGCGAATAGATCCAATCAAGGCGTCCAAGTTTACGCTTAAAGAAGCCTTGTTGAATCTTGGGCCCGAAGGCTTCACCTTCGAGGACTTTATTGCAAAAATATTTGAGTTTCAGGGGTTTGATACTAGACTGAGAACTATAGCGAGAGGGCGTTGCGTCAATCATGAAATAGATATAATAGCCGGGAAAATCGAAGATGGAAAACATCAACGATACATGATTGAATGCAAATATCATAATCTGAAGGGCATATACACAGGTTTGAAAGAGACCATGTACACCCATGCTAGATTTCAAGACTTGAATGCAGGGAACAGCTTAGGCTTATGTGAAAAGTTCCACGGCGCCTTGCTAATCACCAATACGAAGTTCTCCGGAGAGGCCACAGGATACGCGGAGTGCGTCGGATTGAAACTTATGGGTTGGAACTATCCACCGGAGACGGGACTTCAAAATCTCATAGACAGTAAGAGGTTATATCCCATAACAGTATTAAAATACGTAAATAAGGAGGTCAGAAAAAGGCTTTCTCACACTGGGTTAATAATTTTAAACGACATAGTCAAAAGAAGCCTAGATGAATTACGAAGAGTCACAGGCATCACTCCCAGCAAAATATATCGAATCAAAAAGGAAGCTGAGAAACTCATTTTTCAATAGAGAAAGAATCCACTCTCGCGATATCTCACTCCTTCGACGGTGAGAGTATCGCGAAAGGAGCTAACATCTCATCGGCCAGAAAACCACCGTGAGTAGCCTTCTCATTCGATTTTTTTTCACCGTACGTTATATAGTTTTTATCTTCCGCAACTATGAGGATTTGCCCAATTCTCTCCGAGAATTCCCCTACCCCAAACCATCCCTCGGTAACCATTTTTTCTCTCGAAAAACTTTTGAGGGCTTTATACTCTACCTCTAATGAGTTAAAACCGTAAACGTATACTACTCGTCCACCGTTAACTGCAACTTCGAACGATGGAATCCTCTCTATGTTCACTACTCTATGGACATCTATGTAAGAATGGTCCGACAATAAGACCATCCGAAAACCTCTCCTTAAAGAGGAATTAATGAATTTTTCTAACTCGTATAGCACATTTAAAGTTGAGGGTGCGGAACCACCATTTCTATGGATAGATTCATCGAGTTTGGAGAAGTATACGTAGAGAAGTTGGGATTTACCTGAGTCTTTTATAAGATTACTCAGTTCTATAAGAGAGCGATAGCCATGTATTTCAGCACCACTCAGCATTTGATATGTGATCTGATTCGAGGATAATTCACAGGGCATGAAAGCAATAGGACTGATACCCCCTTTTAGAGCCTCTTTAAAAAGGTTATTATGGACAACGAAAATATCCTTGATAAACCTCTTATCTAAGCTCATATTCATCTTGAAAGGATTAACTATTTTCCTTAACTTCTCATAGTAGAATTCGAATCCTAGCACTCCGTGAGCGAGCGGAGGAAGTCCCGTATAAAGAGTCATCAGAGCTGTGGGAGTAACCGATGGAAATGTAGATGAAACTACGCCTTTTAAAATATTTTCGCAGAGATTACATGTGTTACCAAGTAACCTACCTAAGAGACCAAGGTCTATCGAGTTGATTAGGATGACCAGGAGCTTTTTAGGCTCACTTTTAAATACATCATCTAAAGCTCCTTTAAACGGATTTAATTCGTGTAGCGGAGGAGAAACATTAGTTTCTAATCCCAAAAATTTCAGAATTGTAGCTCCAATATTCGCCAAATTTAGTCTAGAATAATCAGGCCTGATGATGGATCCTCTTTTAAGGCCGTTCCTCTCCAGCTCTCTAACGGCGTCTTCTGTGAGGTCGATGGTTTGCACTTGTGAAACCCTTAGTTCACATTTGAGAGTGTATGTAATTTAAGTTTAGCGAGCAATAAATGATTCCTAATGGAATTTTAAACTCAAAAAAAGATTAATTTAGGAATTTTAATCTCTTGTCTAAGTAAATACATTGTATAATGATAGCGGAAATGCTTGGGAGAGATGGGATGTTCGGAACTATATATGCCGATACAAAGTAAATTAAAATATAGTGACAGGCGTGTGGGTTCTTGCCGCATGAGAACTTCAATACTCCTCAAATAACCAAGATAGATAAAGACTTATTCTCGGTTAGATGGAGCTATAGAGAAACCAAGGTAACCTTAAAAATTACTAGTGTAAGTACTGGCATAGATACTATAAATCGTTTATATGAGGCCAGGAGAGCCCTGGATATCTATTCGAGAATACATCCAGAATTTTGTAAATCTATGTTTCCGGTGGATCCTAAACCATCTGCGCCCGATGTTGCTTTTCTTATGGCTGAGGCGGCTTCTAAAGCGGATGTGGGGCCTTTAGCGGCTGTAGCTGGTGCATTGGTGGATGTAGCTGTGAAGGATGTAGATGCAAGCTATATACTATTTGAGAACGGGGGCGAAGTATACGCTCGGGTGGACCGCCCGGCTATTATAGGGATACACGCAGGTTCTTCTCCGTTCTCCGGTAAGATTCTGTTGAGTGTTAACGAAGGTGAATGTCCTATTGGAGTTGGAACCAGCTCGGCCTCCGTAGGTCATGCGGTAACATTTGGAGAGGCTGACGCGGCTACCGCGGTAGCGGATAATACAGCCCTGGCCGATGCTGCGGCTACAGCCATATGCAATAAGGTCGAAGGATCAACTATAGAATATTCTCTTAGGAAGGGGGTAGATGCCGCGAAAAAAATTCGAGATGTTAGAGGCACCCTAATCATAAGAGGGCATCACATGATAGCTTGGGGAAGACTACCGAGGCTGTCAATGGATAAACCACAAGAAATCACATAAGTTCATTATTTCTAGTATTTACATTATTCTAAGTAATTTGGTAAAGCTAGAGCGCCATAAAATACTACATCTTCTTCAAGTTTTATAATCATGATATTGGGTATTATATTTACGCTGTATTGTCCAACGAGCCGTTTTATGGGGTTGAGGATCAGATTAGGGTGTTCCAGAGCAATAGCACCCCCCACGGTGATCAGTTCAGGATCATATGCGTTGGTTATGTTGGAGAAGCCTATTGCGTTAAGCCTACCCATTTCCTTGACTATCTCCAGGCTAAGTTCATCGCCTTTTTCAGCGGTTTCGAGAAGCTCTCTAGAAGATAGTTTTTTCAAGTCGCCTCCAGAGATTTTATGGAGGCTGCTGGCTTCGATCTCCGCGGAGGTTTTATTTTCCAGTCGAAGCTTTATGAAGTTTGAGGCATTGGCTCCTCCACAGTAGGCTTCCCAGTGGCCTCTTCTCCCGCAGCCGCATACGAGCTTTCCTTGATGGTCTACGACTATATGCCCGATCTCCCCGGCATTTCCATCTTCACCCATTAATAGATGGTTGTCGATTAATATGCCGCCTCCAATTCCTGAGCTTATCGTTACGTAGATGATATTAGCATATTTTTTTCCGTATCCGAACTCTTTTTCTCCTATAACACCAGCGACACAATCGTTAACCAGATAAACCGGAACGTTAAACATTTTCTTTAATGGTTTAACTATGGGGATGTAGTCGAAGCCTATGTTTGTGGAATGGACTATTGATCCCTCTTTCGAGTCTAGTGGGCCTGCTGATCCTATCCCAATACTGCGGATTACACCCTTAAATTTTATAGAACTTATCATTCGCATTATCTGCTGGCTTATCCCTTCCGGACCGGAGGATTTATCCGTCCTTTCGGTAGAACGCGAAACAATATTTCTATTCTCATCCACAAACGCGATTCTAATATTAGTCGCGCCTATTTCCACGCCAATTACACCGTTCATTTTTATAACTTCTAACATTATATTGAACTATAAAAATTAAGTCGCGAGAGCGGACAAGTATATAACATACGTGTTGTCAATTCATAATGGAACAACTAAATATTGTACGGTGACGTTTATTGGAAAAGCTAAATCTCAGATTTTTAGGTATGTGAAGAATAAGGAAATTAACTGCGTAATTAGGATTTTGATTTATATTTAATATTAAGTGCCCTTAATATAATTATCAGGTAATAATGTCTAGAGTTTAACAATGGAGACTTGGAGGGCGCCTTTTGGGTGAAACGAAGCTACATTGTGTAGTCTGTGGGGCTGAGATATCTTATAGATTTGGAAGGCCCAGGAAAGTATGCGATAACGATCAATGTCAGAAGGCGCTCCAAAGGATTAGGATTAGACGCTTTAAACTTAAAAAGAAGAGGATTAGGAGAGAGGCTATACAAGCTACTTTAAAAGTAGTAACCTTTGATAGCTATGAACCTACAATTTATAACACGGATTTGGGGAATCTCTTAAACGTGGGTGAGGGAGGTTCTCTTAAAGTTATACCGGATTATAGCGATGTAGTATTTAGAGGTTATAGGGAGCCTAACGAACTTACTATAGAGTTTGTTAAAAACTCTATTGAGTTCTATCATAAACATCCGGATCTCGTCAGGTATCCTGACATGCTGAAACCCAGCCCAAAAGCGCATAGGATAGGTATAGGGATCCCGAACGTAATGTGCGGTGTCTGCGGCGCGTCGAGTTTATTATGGAGGTCTGAAGGAGGCTGGTTCTGTCAAGAATGTGGTAATGACACAGACTTTTCATTACCCATATATTGAAACTGTTTTTTAATCAATATTTCTTAATCAATGAATCGACTTCATCAAACTTTTCTCAAAACTTTTCCAGCAAGTATGCCGGTGTGCCGTCCTCTTTCTACAGTCACTTGCCCGTTAACTATCACATACTCGATTCCATCTGGGAATCTACAGGGGTCTTCATAGGTAGCATTATCAAAGATCCGATGAGGATCAAAGACTACAAGATCAGCGCAAGCCCCGATCCTTATTATGCCCCTATCACTGAGCCCAAGTCTCTGCGCAGGATATGAGGTCATCTTCCTTATAGCCTCCTCGAATGTCATGATCTGTTCCTCTCTGACATATCTTCCTAACACTTTCGGGTAAGTTCCATAGACTCGCGGATGAGGTTTTCCTGAGGTGAGCAATCCATCGGTGCAGAACATTTGAAGGGGATGCTTCATGATCGCTCGTACATCTTCTTCCGACATGTGAAAGAATACCATAGATACGGCTCCTCTTTCCTCTACTAACAAGTCAAAAAGAGCGTCCTCAGGATCTTTACCAAGAGCATCGGCGATCTCCTGCATATTCTTTCCTATAAAACGATTGTTCTCCTCAGATACGAGTGATGAAACCTTAATCCCATCCCAGCGCGCCTCTTTGGCAATGTTTTCCCATCGATGAATCCCTTCTCTGATCTCACTTTTCATTTTAACACGCATGGGACGATCCATCAACCTTTCCATAGTCTTCTCGAAGCCTCCTTCCAACGCCCACGGAGGCAAAAGGGACCAAAGCGTAGTGCTTCCAGCCGTATACGGATAATTCTCTAGTGTGAGCTCTAAGCCTCTCGATCTTGCTTCTTCACATACTCCGAGTATCTTAGGCGCCTTTCCCCAATTCGACTTTCCAGCCACTTTGAAGTGATCTATGTGGATCGACGCTCCAGATTTCTCTCCTATTTCAATCACCTCCTTTATAGAATGGATCAACTCATCTCCCTCGTTCCTCATATGTACGGCCAAATAGCCACCGTACTTCGAAACGACTTTGCAGAGTTCGACCAGCTCCCCACTCCCGGCATAATTGCATGGGGCGTATATCAATCCAGTCGATAAACCCATACCTCCTTCCCCTATCGATCTCACAAGTAACGATTTCATTTCGCTAAGCTCACTGGTGGATGGAGGCCTCTTATCCATGCCCATGGCCCAGATCCTCAAGTTTCCATGGGGAACTAGAGCGGCAACATTGACGGAGATCCTTTGATGCTCAAATCTAGACAGGTATTCTCCAAAGCTCGTCCAGTCCCATTCAATATCTGGGTCACCTAGTAATCCAGATAACAGGCCTTTTAGTAGGGGAATGTGATCTCTCCGGACAGGCGCCACGGAAAGACCGTCTTGGGCCAAAACCTCAGTAGTTACACCCTGCATTACTTTAGCCTCACATCTAGGCTTGGTTAACCACATCAGATCGGAATGGCTGTGCATATCGATAAATCCAGGGCAGACGATCAAACCGCTAGCCTTTATATCCGTATCGGAGGGTTCTGTTTGTAAATTTCCTATCTCAACTATTCTCCCATTCCTTATACCTATGTCGCTATTGTACCAAGGGTTGCCTTCTCCACTAACTATCCTCCCACTCTTAACAATAAGGTCATACAAAACCCTCACATCCAAATACAATCTTGTAACTTAGTACGAGCTGGATGAAGTTTAAATGGCTAATCACTATTTAGTATTAATCATGATATCGGGATTAGAATTAGTTGTAAGAATTGTTTTAGCCTTTGCGCTTGGTGGGCTGATCGGCTTCGAGAGGGAGAGAGTTGATAAACCGGCTGGACTCAGAACGCATATATTGGTCACTGTAGGCTCAGCTCAATTTACCATACTTTCATTCTATGCCTTTCCGGGTAGCGACCCTTCTCGTATTGCAGCTTATGTAGTTGCTGGAATTGGTTTTATTGGGGCAGGAACCATCATCCAAACTCGGGATAGAGTTATCGGTGTAACAACGGCTGCCTCTCTTTGGGTAGCAGCCTCCGTTGGGATGGCTATAGGTATAGGGTTCTACCTAGCAGCTTTAGTAGTTACTGGGATCTCCTACTTTACGTTGAGGCTTCGATGGTTGGAAGAAAGATTCGCATAAGACTTGTATTTTCAATCTGCTCTTCATCCATAAGAGAATATATCTTGTAGGCAGACGGTGGCGTCACGCTCTGGGCCTATCGAAACTAGATAGATGGGCTTGCCAACTTCCTTAGCGATGGATTCTAGATAAGTTTGAGCATTGGATGGAAGGGATTCTTCACGCCTTGCTATAGCCGTCCATTCTTGGTCGTCCATCTTTTTCCAGCCTTTAAACGTTCGATAGATTGGATCGGACTCTTCCAATTCCTCTAGGCTGGAGGGAAACTCCGTGGTTTTGGTTCCTAGTATATCATATGCAATGCTCATTTTAATCTCTTTAAGACCGGACAGTACGTCCAGTTTCGTTAAAGCTATGCCATTGACGCCGTTGATCATGGCTGCATATTTC
>CAYFVN010000322.1:0-11875 GCA_964346575.1 uncultured Candidatus Bathyarchaeia archaeon | reverse complement strand
GTTCTTAAAGAGTGGGAAAAATACACTGCAGTTGTAGCTGCTGCCCATGAGATGATGCGTACCGCCTCCAAATTGGCTGACGATGCTAGAGAGATAGAGAAATACGGAGACTCAGTACTTAGGACGCCGCATTACGACGACGGCTCAATACTGTACAAGAGAGTTCTTATGGAGAAGCCCAGTGGGAAGCCAAGTTAAAGGTAACTAAGCGATTCTGCCCTTATCAAATTTACAGGGCTAAAAAAAATTCAAGACGATGGGCTAGTTTCAAGAAAACCTTTGAACTAGCATCGCTCCATTAAGTGTCTTTTCCCATAATTCATTAGCTTACGCTCCAGGCTCAACCGAAGAAGTTTCCTAGAGATACATTTACCATTTTCTTTAGATTCGGATAGGCTACTGCGGTGAAAAGTAATGACAAACCCACTTGAACCGGAGTCATGAAGGCCCCGGCTATCCATATAAGCCTCACATTTTCAAAGGTGAAACCATAGAATATCCGGTATGTCTGTAAAGGAACGAAAAGGAAAATCCTGAATAGTATATCTGCTTCAAGACCGATGAAAGCACACGTCAATAACCTAGTTTTTTCAAACCTCAAATACGAGATCCCCAAGAGTGTGATGAAGGCCAAGTATACGTTCCACATCCCCCATAAAGGAAGATTATGGGAGATAGGAGTTAAGAAGTAGGCGGTCAACAAAGCCGTATAATAGACTTTTGGAACTCCAGTCCTTTTCCGGAAGAGGATGCTCGCAATGCTCGCCCCTATCGGGGAGCCTAAAGCGAATAAGAACTCGTAAGGGCCTCTAAAGAATATGTAATGGCCGACTAAAACCCCGATGAGCATAGAGAGGAAAGATTCTGACGGGCCAAGAATTAACCCTACAATAGGTTCCATTAAGAAGACCCAGCTATACCAGACTCCGGATTCGAATTGTGGTATTCCAGGAATGGAGTCTGAGATAGCAGTTATTGTGGCAAACGTTGCGATCAAAGCAACCCTTTTCGATCCATTCACGGTGAATCCCTAAATTGATCTATATATCGTTTCGGCGAGGTATTTAGCGTTATAAAGACATCTATCTCGATCGGTGGAATGGGTTATTATAGAGCAGATGGGATCTCCTTTGTAAACCTCATATCCGGGTTTAGGCATGTCTCTAACAAAATTATAGGAAGTGAGATCAGGCACTCTTGAATCGGATTTTGCGAATATGATTGCCCTCGTGTAATAGGTTGAAGGGGGCCTATGGAGGGCGGAGGGCAGTTCTTTACGACAAGCTTTCAGATGTCCTTCTACAAGGTTTATGTTACAATATCTTTCAACGCATTCCATAGACCCCTGGAATCGTGGATTCACCTCTATAACTTTGAAAACTTCGTCGTTCTGCTTTGAATATACTACGTCGATACCGTTTGAGCCCTTCAAACCGAAGAGAGAAACTATTTTGGCGGCCAATTCGCCACAAATTCGCGTCAAGTAATCGTCAACATTCAAGGGCACAACATTGCCACAGTACGCGAACACTTCATTCTGACCGAACTCTCTTTTCCCCAGCAGCTGTTCGTTTAGAGTTAAAAGTTTCGAGCTTGACCCGTCTGCTAGGATTGAAATGCTAGCGGGAACACCAGGTACATACTCTTGTAGAAGCCACTCACCCTCCGGTATCTTACTGAAAAATCTTTCTAAATCACCCTTTCCCTCTACTTTTAAGAGTCCTCTACCCCCGTATCCCCTCAAGGGTTTAATGACCAGTGGGAGACCAATATCCTTAGCTACACTTATACTGTCTTTCAAGTCATGAACTAACCGAGTTTCGGGGGACGGCAAGTTTACTCTCTTGAGCTCATCGAAAAAATGGATTTTATCTCTAACCCGTCTTATCACCTCGAGAGGGTTGCCGATGATGGGCGCCAAATCATGTAGGCGTTGAAGCAGATCGTCTTCATCTTCAACTCCGCTCGCCAATAGAATTGAGTCTATCCTGTTCTCGTACAGAAGCTTCTCAGCTAATTCGAAAAGTCTTTCGGCCAAGCTTCGTTCTCCCAAATGCACGGTTCTGCTCGTATCTATTATCGATAGGCTTCGACTCGAGTACTTTCTAACGTCTAGGTCTCCAAATAAATCGACGGTATAGACAAGATAGCCGGCTGACTTCGCGGAGCGTGCTACGTTACCAACGTCGACTACGCCTATGACTAATAAAGCCTCCCTGCCGATCATGACTCAGACTCCCTCTTACTCGAGCATAAATATTAATAAATTAATCTTATAGTAAATTAGAGTCAGCGATGGTTTACGACTCGCGTAGAGGATGGAGAGTTGAAAGTTACGCTAATAACTGGTAGAAGTTTAGGACAGGGAAAAGGCAAAGAGAAAGGAAAGTTCTCAAAGGAGTATTTCGAGAACGTTTCTATATGCGAATTTGACCCTGACGATATGGCTTCCCTAAATATTGTGGAAGGATCTAAAGTCTCTTTATCCACTCCATACGGGTCCGCAGTTTTAAAGGCCGTCACGTCAAAGCAGTTTCCTCACAAGAGTATAGTCTTCATACCTTATGGACCCTGGGCTAACCTGTTGACGGAGCCCAATACCCAAAGTAGCGGTATGCCTTCTTTTAAGGGAATTGAAGCGGAAGTAAAGCCAGCCAAAGAAGGTGAAGTCGAACCGCTCCAAACCGTTCTGAAGAGGCTTAGGAGACTTTGAGGATTGGAGATCCAAGACGTCGTATGTACTGTGTGCGGATGCTGTTGCGACGATCTTAGAGTTGAAGTTGAAGAGAATAGGATAAAAACTGCGAGGAATGCTTGTGTTCTCTCGATGAGTAAGCTCATAGATCATGGTGAAAGGTTAACAACTCCAATGATCAGGGATAACGGCTCCCTCCGTGAAGCGAGCTACGAAGAAGCTTTAGATAGGGCCGCGCGGATCCTGGCGGAGGCGGAGTATCCTCTACTCTGGGGTTGGAGTCTGACCAGTAATGAGGCTATATCCCTCGGTGTGGAATTAGCTGAAACGGTGGGCGGTGTACTGGACAATAACACCTCAGTTTGTCATGGACCTGGTTTAATAGGAGTTCACGACATCGGCGTCTCCACATCTACTCTGGGAGAAGTGAAGAACAGAGCGGATTTAATTGTGTATTGGGGTTCTAACCCGGTTCACGCCCATCCTAGACATATGAGTAGGTACACTCTGATGGCGCGTGGACGATTCAGAAGATCTCGAAAGGAAAGAACTCTGGTGGTTGTGGATGTCAGGAGAACCGATACCGCCAAGTTAGCAGACATGTTCATTCAACTACAACCTAACGGGGATTACGAGCTCCTAACAGCTCTAAGGTGCGCCGCTAGAGGAGAAACTCTGGAACAGAAGAAAATTGCTGGAGTTCCAGCTGAGAAGGTGGAGGAGCTCGCAGATCTCATGATCGGATGCGAGTTTGGAGTAATCTTCTACGGAGTGGGCTTGACCATGAGCCGGGGTAAATCTAGGAACATAGACGCGGCACTCAGCCTTGTCAGAGACCTAAACTCTAGAACAAAGTTCACAATCCTGCCCATGCGGGGACACTTCAACGTTACTGGAGCAAATGAAGTTGCCGCATGGCTTACAGGCTACGCCTTCGGAGTGGACTTCAGCCGCGGCTATCCTCACTACAATCCAGGTGACACCACAGCCGTAGACCTCCTGCGTAGAGGCGAATGCGACGCGGTTCTAGCAGTAGCCTCAGATCCGATGGCGCATTTTCCCGCGAACTTAACGGGAAGACTCTTCGAGGTTCCCGTGGTTACCGTGGATCCCCATAGAAGCGCGACCGTAGAAATATCTGAGGTGGCTATCCCAGCCTCTATGGTAGGAGTTGAAACGGGAGGAACCGTCTACAGAATGGATGGTGTACCACTGGAATGTAAGAAGCTTATCGACCCACATCAAAGTTTGAAGTCGGATGAGGAGATCCTAACCTCCTTACTCAGCAGGGTAAAGTCTTTGAAGGAGGGTTTAAGAGAAGAATGGAACTACTAGTTAGGAACGGCTTAGTCTACGACCCCCTAAACGGCGTTGAAGGAGAGAAGATGGATATTGCCGTTAAAAACGGTATGGTCGTGGAGGATGTGGGTTCTGGAGCCGAGGTTATAGATGCCTCCAATATGATCGTTATGCCTGGAGGCGTGGACATACACTCCCACATAGCGGGGAGTAAAGTAAATACAGGCAGGCTAATGAGGCCCGAAGATCACTTCCAAGACTTCGAAGCTAAAAGGCCTCAGAGGAGGTCAGGTGTAGGACATTCAATCCCCTCCACTTACACACTCGGGTATCGGTACGCCGAGATGGGCTACACAACGGTCTTCGAGCCCGCAACACCTCCATTAAAGGCGAGACATACCCACGAGGAGTTGGATGACACTCCTATGGTCGATAAGGGATGCTTCACACTTTTAGGCAACAACTGGTTCGTGATGGACTACTTGGAGGATGGAAAGATCGATGAGTGTCGAGCATTCATAGCCTGGATGCTGGAGGCGACTAAAGGATACGCTGTAAAGTTGGTTAACCCTGGAGGCGTGGAGGCCTGGGGTTGGGGCCGATACGTAATAGGCCTTGACGACGAGATTCCGAGATTTGCAATAAAGCCTAAAGACATCGTGAGAGGACTATGCCATATAAACTCGAGGCTCAACCTACCCCACTCGATACACGTCCATACGAACAATATGGCCCGGGTAGGCAACTACGACACCACAACTGCGACCATGAACTCCGTGGCGAACGTAGGGTCGGACGGTAGGTGCAACATCCATGTAACCCACGTTCAGTTCACCGGTAGGAAAGGTACATCATGGAGCAACCTGAGGTCGGGAGCCCAAGAGATAGCAAGCTACGTGAATAGTCGACCCAATGTCGAGATAGATATAGGCCAGATAATTTTCGGGGATACTACAACCATGACCGCGGACGGGTCGTTCCAGTATATGCTACACCAACTCTCGGGCAATAAATGGGCCAACGCCGATGTGGAGGTGGAGACCGGCGCGGGCATAGTACCTTACACCTATCGTAGAAGCAACTACGTCAACGCCGTCCAGTGGGGCATAGGATTGGAGCTAATCCTCCTCGTAGAAGATCCCTGGAGGGTCCACATGACGACCGACCACCCGAACGGCGGTCCCTTCACGGAGTATCCCAGAGTCATATCATGGCTCGTGAGTAAAGATGCTAGGAGGAGGATGATCTCAAGGATCAACAAGACCGCTAGGAGACGGCTGATACTCCCTTCAGTCGATAGGGAGTATACGATCGGGGAGATAGCCATCGTGACCAGAGCGGCTCCGGCTAAATCCCTAGGATTGGCCAGGAAAGGCCATCTAGGGGTTGGGGCGGATGCGGACATCGCCATCTACAATATTGACGTTGACAAACTAAATCTCTCCAAGGATTTCAGGCTGATACGGAGAGCCTTCAGAAGGGCGGCCTACACCATAAAAGGTGGGGAAGTCGTCTCCAGCGACGGCGATATAGTCAGGACCGTTTTCGGCAAGACCTTCTGGGTTAAGCCTCGAGTCGAAGAGGACTTGATGGAGAAGGTTAAATCTGATATCTCTTCAAAATTTGAGGAATACTACACCGTGAAGTTTTCAAACTATCCAATCTCGGAGTCATATCTAGCCAAACCGTATATGATAGAGTCTTAAAGGTGAGATGTAGATGGGTTTAACTCTAGAGTTGAAGAGAGCCCTCGAAGTTCCGTTAGATATGTCATTGGTAACTCCCGGCAGCCTCCTAGGGAAGCCGATCGAAACGGTGGGAGCTCTACATCTCTGGATGGGAAACCGTAAGAAACGTCTAGACGAGCTCTTCAAAGTAGAGGAGAATCGAGAGGACTCTATAACCCTTTTGGGAGATTTGAGTAAAGCACGCAGGATAGGATTCAACATGGAGTCAGGCTTGATAACGGTCAAGGGTGACTCGGGGCTGAACCTAGGTGAGGGAATGAGCGGCGGCAACATAAAAGTCGAGGGAAACGCGGACGCTTGGCTCGGCTCAAGAATGTCCTCAGGTGAGATCGTGGTGGAGGGAGATGCGGGAGATTTCGTAGGCTCATCTTACAGGGGAAGTAGAGAAGGGATGAAGGGAGGACATATAGTGGTTAAGGGGAATGCCGGCGACGAGGTTGGATGCTGGATGAGAGGCGGCACGATAAGGATCGAAGGCGACGTCGGATGCTTCCCCGGGATTCACATGATCGACGGGGCAGTAGTGGTAGGGGGAGACTGTAGTGGAAGGGCTGGAGCTCAGATGACCGGAGGCAAAGTAATCGTCTTAGGAAAGGTTCCCTCAGTCTTATCCAGCTTCCAGACATCCGATGTAAAGAAGAAGGTTAAAGTCGAGGGGGAGCCAATCGATGGGCCCTTCTACCTGTTCGAGGGTGACGTGAACGAGGGAGGTTCAGGTAAACTATACATTGGTAAGGCCAGGAACCCTCACATAGGCTGGTGTGAAGCGTTAATTGGGGAGGTGGATTAGAGGATGGTTGAAGTTAAACAGAGTGTGAATGAGATCGCCTATAAAATAGTTGAGAAGATTATCGATGAGGCGGCCAATTTAGGAGTGATAGTGCATAATGGCAAAGCTGGATCGACCGTCATAGACGCTGGCGTCAAGGCTGACGGTAGCTTCGAGGCGGGGCGCCTATTGACTGAAGTATGCATGGGCGGTTTAGGAAGTGCATCTCTAGGCTTGGAGGACTACGAGGGTTTGGTTCTCCCAACGGTATTCGTCGAGACGAGTTTTCCATGCGAGGCGTTGCTGGGATCACAGTTCGCTGGGTGGAGGATAGAGGTTGAAAAGTATTTCGCCATGGCCTCAGGTCCAGCCAGAGCTATAGCCCAGAAGCCTAAAAAGATCTATGAGGAGATCCGGTACAAGGATGTGGCCGATCGCGCCGTTTTAGTCCTCGAATCTGACAAGCTTCCACCATCTGAAGCTCTAAAGCATATCGCTCAACGATGTAACGTAGGCTTAGACAGCCTATACGTGCTGGTCGCCTCCACTTCAAGCCTCGCCGGCTCGGTTCAGATCGCCGGCAGGATCGCGGAGACCGGTATGCACAGGCTAGCGACTCTAGGATTAAATCCGAGAACCTTCAAAAACGCCGCTGGAAAGGCGCCAGTAGCTTCGCTCCATCCAGACTCCAACATCGCAATGGGCAGAACCAACGACGTACTCTACTATGGAGGTGAGACGTTCTTCTTAGTTGATGTCGACGGTGTAGACCTACAGGATCTGGTGGGGAAAGCTCCTTCGTCGTCTTCGAAAGACTACGGGAAGCCCTTCTACGATATCTTCAAAGCCGCCGGCTACGACTTCTACAAGATAGATCCAGCCCTATTCGCCCCAGCAGCCGTATCTCTGAACAACCTTAAAGACGGAAGGACCTACTCCGCTGGCTCTGTCAACTTTGATGTGTTGAATAGAGCTATGGGCTATACAAAAGGTTAGCCTCCAGCCTCGACGAAATACTCTCAATGCTCTCCACCGCGGGGGAGTCAGGGGCATAATCTATCAACGATACTCCGCGGATATCGGCCTCTCGGACTGCTGGATCTAATGGAATCCAAGAGAGCAAATCTCGGTTCAGCTCTCTTTTTATGAATTTGAGATCTTCCTGGCCTAAGACTTTATTCGCGACGAACACAACTTCGCCCACACCAATCCCCTTCGCCAGTTCCTCGATCCTGAGCGCTGTACTCACCGATTTGACACTGGGTTCCAGAACATTCAAGATTACATCGAAGCCCTTGGCGATGCTCCTTCCCAAATGTTCAAGCCCAGCCTCCATATCCATAACTATGAGAGTCCTCCCATGGAGTAGGATATGTCTGAGTAGGGCTCTGAGGAGGGCATTAGCCGGGCATAGGCATCCACCCCCAGGCTCCCTCACCGTTCCCATAACGAGCAGCTGAACCCCGTCAGGACCTTTAACGCTCCTATCATCGACAATGTCCGCTACATACGGGTTAAGTGTAAATACAGCGCCCGAAGACCCAGTTTTCCGCCCCGTCTTCTCTTCGATCAATCTCTCATCATGAGATATAGGGGTAACTTCGGATAACTCTGAAGCCGAAATTCCGAGCGCTCCACCCAAGTTCATCGCCGGATCCGCATCTATTGCTAGAACCTTGAATCCTCTTCTAGCCATGAGCCTCGCTAAAGTAGCCGAGATGAGGGTCTTACCTACTCCACCTTTACCAGCCACGGCGAACCTCATGGATCAACCCTTAACCTTCGTACCCACGCTAGAATTGAAAACGTCGGCAAGTTTACCGATCGAATCCAACACATCGTCCTCACCCTCACCATCTAGAAATCTGTCGTAAGCGTTTAGAAGCTTTGTTATATGGACTATGAATGGATCCTTCAATATTCTTATACGCTCATTCGACACGTCCACTTCATCCAATAAGCCTTCTACGGTTCTAGTAATTCCCAGTACATCGTTCAGGATCAGTTTTCCCTCCTTCCTCTTAATTCTGATAATTCCTTCAGTTATCAGACGCTCATCCGAACCTTCCTTCAAATACGCGTTGAATTCGCACAAAGTAGACCCTCGATGTATGATCGCATTTGCAGATAGACTTATTTAAACTAAACGAACGTAAAATATCTGTTTCGATCTCTCAAGGTATAAGCTTCTCTACTACAGTATTCATAGCTTTTAGGGATGAGCTATCCTCGGGAAGTTCTAGAAGAGGTCTCCCTTGAACATTATACTCCATTACATTGGGGTCCGGCGGTATAGTGCCTATAAGCTCTAAACCAGCTTTAGACGCCTTTTTCTTAAACGTCTCGTGAAAACCTTTTGGAAAGTTATTCCCTATTAGATAAATACGTCCAACCTCTATGTGAACCTCTTCCGCCAGTTCCTTTATCCGTTCGGCGGTCTGCAGACCCATCTTGGATGGGTCCGTTATTATAAGCATGTAATCCACGTTCCTTTCGGTCCTCCTGCTTAAATGTTCGAGCCCTGCTTCCATATCCATTATTGTGAGCTCGTAGTTGCTGGATAAGGCGTCGACTATCTTTGTCAACATGTAATTTACGATGTAGTAACATCCCTCACCCTCACTCCTCCCCATGGCTAACAGGTCGAATTCGCTGCTTTCCACGAGAACCTCGTATATCCAAGCCTCCAGAAGCCCCTCCCGGGAGACCGTCGACGATACATCTCCATATTGGATTTTCCTCTTAAGTTCGTCTACCACTGTGCCCACCGTCTTCTCGATCTTCACTCCAAGTACATCCGGAAGGTTCGTGGCTGGGTCGGCATCCACAGCAAGTATGCTTCCTCTACCTATCAGAAGCTTCAAAAGTAAAGATGCAACCGTTGTCTTCCCTACTCCGCCTTTACCTGAGATGGAGATAACCATAGTCAAAATAGATGCACCGCGTGTTATCCGAACTAATTTATTTAGGGTGGTGTCGCATATTAACTGTTTGGAAGATGGGAATGGAGGACATCTACAGGCTTCTTAGACCTCAGTTCGAGATACCTGAACCCCCTATATCCGGCGGGATCGGTGAAGTTGTATTAGGCGCCACATCTAAAGAGGGAGGATCAAGGCGTTACGGTTTCAAGCTTGGTGGCAACGTATCTCTACCCTTCTATTCAAGCAAGGAGGATAGGAAACCAGTCTTGGCCTCTCTAATCTACGACTCTTCCGAAGCTCTGCCTGCCGTTGTAAGGGAGGAGTTAGGTAGATCAGCCGAGGATCCCGTAGAATGGGCCGACTTATGTTTGCGTAACGGGGCTGACGCTGTGGCTCTCAAGTTCTCATCGGATCAAGATAATCTTACTGATATGAAACGAAAGGTTAAGGATTTAACCAGGCGTGTTCTCGATGAAGTAGCTTCGCCACTCGTATTATGCGCCTCCGAAGACAGTCAAAACTCAGCCAATATACTTAGGATAGCTGCCGAAACTGCGGCTGGAGAGAAATGCATTATCGCCCCCGCCACTTTAGAAGGTGACTACAAGAGCATAGTTGAAGCCGCTGTTAAGTACGGCCACTCCGTTGCGGCTGAAACCGATTGCGATCCCCCCTTGCAGAGATCTCTGAATCAGAAACTAACGGATGAAGGGTTACCCTTTGACCAGCTCGTTATGGACCCGACAAGCGCGGCTCTTGGTTTGGGGATAGAATATTCCGTTTCAATTATTGAACAGATAAAACTGGACGCTTTGAAGGGTGATGAAATTCTACGAGCTCCCATCGTGTCTCTGAAGGCTCTAGAGTATAGTTGGAAAGCTAGAGAGGCTTGGGATCCCGAGTTTACATCGATAGATCCGAAGGTGATGGGGCCCATATGGGAAGCTCACTCAGCCTTAACACTATATCTGGCGGGAGCGGATTTACTTGCAATGCTGCACCCAAAGGCGTTGTACAATCTGAGTAGATTCCTTTCAGGCCTCACTGGGGGGTGAATGTAAATGTACCGTCCAGAGTCTCCACTTAAAATATACGAATTTTTACCTAAGAAAAACTGTGGGGAGTGCGGGGTTAAGACCTGTATGGCCTTCGCGTTGAGGCTCATGGAGGGCACGGCGGAACCAAGTGAATGTCCCTACTTGAATGAGGATTGTAGGATTGAACTTGAAGCGTTAGTATCTCCCCCTGTTCGGAAGGTCAGATTGGTTGGAAGTGGAAGGACGGTTACTATTGGAGGAGAACGCGTACTCCATAGACATGAATCAAAATTTTACTATCCAACCGCTCTAGCGGTTGAGCTCAGCGACCTCGAAGACGTGTCCACGTTAAATAGGGTTTTGAAGGAAGCTGCTACGTTCTCTCTGGATATGGGTGGAGAAGAATTACGTATCGACGCTGTTGCAATTAGAGGAGAATCGGGAGACGATGAGAGTTTTTCAACGGCGTCTAAGCTAGCTTCTGAGGAGTTTACGGGCCCCCTAATCCTGTGCTCCTACGATCCTAAGTCGACGGTCAACTCGCTTGATGTGGTTAAGGGGAGACCGCTCATCTACGCGGCTAAGCCCGAAACCTTAGATGATTTTATAAGCATAGCCCTGGAAAAACACTGTCCGCTTGCAGTCGAAATGGAGGATCTTGGAATAATTCGAAGCATGGTGCGGAGAGCTATGGACAGTAAGGTTGAGGTCGTCATCTCCCCAGGCACTTCCATGAAGAATCCTTATACCACTTTAAGGAATTTTATCCAGATAAGGAGAGGCGCTATACAGCATGGGATAGACGAGTTTCGTTTCCCTATAATCGGGGTTCCAGCCGTCGCCTGGAGGGAGTTCGGCGATCCAGGGGAGGCCAAGCTATGGGAATCACTAGGCTCATCCATGCTCATCATGAGATACGCCGATATTCTGGTCATACGGTCTACGAGTATAGAGAGCCTTCTACCGGTCTGTACACTCCGTCGAGCCATCTACTCGGATCCTAGGGTTCCAGCGTCTGTGAAGCCCGACCTGTACACTTTCGGAGAGCCGGATGATAATTCCCCTGTATTGTTGACCACCAACTACGCACTTACATTCTATATGGTCTCAGGCGATCTCCATAGATCTCGGATAGGTTGCTACCTTATAGTGCTCGATACGGGTGGAATGTCCGTCTTGAATGCTTTAGCTGGGCGGCTGCTCGCCCCTAGATCCATACTCGACTTCATAAAGAAACATCGATTAGAAGAGACTGTTAAAAATAGGAGGTTGATAATTCCTAGAGGCTTATCCGTCCTCAGCGGAGATATCGAGGATGCTACAGGTTGGAAAGTGATGGTGGGTCCGGAAGACTCATCGGAGCTGCCTAGGTTCCTTAGAATGCTTGGTTAACCCCATTTCTC
>CAYFVN010000321.1:0-6991 GCA_964346575.1 uncultured Candidatus Bathyarchaeia archaeon | reverse complement strand
ATATGAGCTTTACGAGGATTCCTTTCATAGTAGGCGGCCTTGCCATTCTAGGCTGCGCGACGGGGTTTTTCGCAAAGAAATTTAACCCCTTATTTTCGGGAATCCTCGGGTGGTGTGTACAAGCGCCGTATGTACTGGTTACTGATTACGTCTGGTTTACTTTCTTCATTCAGAGACCGCAAACGGTGGTATGGGCTGTGCTTACACCCATCATGATAAAATTGACGATCGAGGCCGTGATCTGCGCATTTTTAGCACAGATCGTTATACGTTACATTAAGAAGACTAAATTTTCATTCTAATTCAATTGCAAATTTTCGATAGATTCAAAGTTAAGTTAGAGCACGCTTGTATATGGAATCGGAGCGCTTTACCAATAAAAAGGCTGTCGATGAAAGTGGATGATTGAGAAGAGGATTATCTTTGATTCGATTCCTTAAAATTTTATCCGAGACATATATCGGCAAGCTAAAATATAGGAGAATTGAATATACAGCGGGGAGTAAATGAGAACCTGGCCTTGTATTTTTCTGGTATTAGTCTTCCTGTTGATGCTGTCTCCATCGTTCGCTCAGCCACTACTTTGGAAGTACTCTGTGGTCAACTATGTCACCTCTATCTCGATCTCGGCGAATGGTAACTATGTAGTGGTAGGGAACAGAGACGGACTAATCTATCTTCTAGAGAGAGAGACCGGTAAGAAGTTATGGAGTTACACCGTTCCGAGCAGGATAAACGTCATCTCCATCTCGAAGGATGGATCTTACATGGCAGTAGGGTTGAATAATAGACTACTCTATCTCTTTGACAAGAATCTCAGCGGCAACTCCTATTTATGGAGTCGCACCCTTGGAGCATCGGTTCTAAGTTTGGCCGTATCGGAGGATGGAGGCTACATAGCCGCGGGATGCCATGATCGAAGAGTCTACTTTTTCGAAAGGAAATCCTCTCAGCCTTTATGGTCGTACATGACGAATGGTAGAGTCATGACAGTAGACGTTTCTGGAAGCGGCGAGATCGTCGCTGCGGGAAGCGAAGACGGATACCTCTACGTCTTCGACCGAGAATACACCGGGAACACGTTCGTCTCAAGATTCAAGACGGAGGACTCGGTCGTCTCAATCTCCATCTCCGAAGAAGGCTACTCCATCGCCGCAGGAAGCTTAGACGGCTACGTCTACTTTCAAGATAGGAGAATAACCGGCGATAGTTATACTTGGAGGCATAGGGCTGACTCTGAACATGCCCGTATCACATCTGTCTCCACGTCGTCCGACGGGGACTTCATCGCGGCCGGCGATTCGTCAGGTAAAATTTACTTTTTTGACAGAGGGTATACCACGAACGGCTGCAAATGGACTTATCCCGTTGGAAACAAGTCAACCATCGTATCAATTTCAGGAGACGGAGGATTGGTGGCTTCAAGATGCGATAAAGGGGTATACCTGTTTGATAAAGGATTTAAAAATAACGTATTCCTTTGGTATCTACATTCAAGCTCAATTATAACAGACGTAAAAATTTCAAGTGACGGTAGCTCGGTGGCAGCAGGCGACGAAGATGGTTACGTATACATGTTGTGGCCGTCCATCGAGTCGGCAGATCAGACCTCTATTGAGACAACAAGTACATCAGAGGAACGATCATCCCCCACCACCTATGGAACCACGACTGGAACCATGACTGAAACCATGACTGAAACCATGACTGGAATAATGACTGGAACCATGACTGGAATAGTGACTGAAACCAGGCAAAAAGTCGAAACTGGATTGTATGCCTTCCTCGTCGCCACTCTTTCAGCTATAGTCGTCCTCGTCTATTTCCAAAGCAGAAAGGATAGAAAGGAAGTGAAACCCCGTAGAGTTTCAAAGAATCCACTTGGATACAAGCCTTTGGATACGCTATTGGACGAGGAAGTACCAGAAAGCTATTCGATAGTATTATGCTCACCACCATGCGACCAGAAGGATGAGGTTATTAAAGGGTATCTTAAGGCTGGGTTGAAGCAGAACAGATGCATATACATCTCAAACACCGTCGATAAGATAGCTGACTTCCTAAATCACCCTAATATATATGCGGTGGTGTGCAACCCACAGGCTGACGATATCGCCCCGTCATCGGCAAACGTCGAGAAGATAAAGAACATAGGTAACTTAACGGAGCTGAACATCAGCCTGATGAACCTCTTGGAAAAGCTCTACGATAAACATACGACGCAGATCAGGATCTGCTTCGACATACTCGACGACGTTCTTATACACCATAAAGGTACAACGACGAGGAGGTGGCTTCTAGAGTTGATACCTCGAATGAAGAGAATGAAAGGAATGGTCTTAGCAACAGTGGATTCGAAGATGCATCTCAAAGAGGATCTATACGCCATCCTGGGAGTATTCGATGGGCAAGTAGATATAACTGAGGAAAAAAAGAAAGGTAAGATTCAGAGGAAGATTTCATTGTCGAGAATGTACGGTATTAGCTACTCTAAAGAAGAGATTCAGATATAAAAGATTGGAACATCTCACATTCCTTGAAACGAATAGGCCTCATACCGACTTTGGGGTCGTAAAGGGTTTTGGAAACACCTGGGTCTTAGGCAGTTCTTCGGGGGGTGAGTCTGAGTTATGTGGAACAACATGCTTTTCACCTCCTTTTAAAGCGCTTTAATATAACATTGTTATAGCATATCAATATTCCAATATTAATATATTCTTTTAAAAATTATTCCAAAAGGAATCTACGCAAACTATAGATACCATAGAAAATCGACTAGAGCCTACTAGCTTGTAAAAGCTTAGGCTTTAGTTCGCGTTAATACATTACATATCGAAAAAATCATATCATATGACAAATACAATACATATAATAAATCGCTTACATTATGATGAATGATATAATCACATCACATGAAAATCCGTTGAAAAATCAGGTTTCGGGATCTCAGCTTTGAACATAGAAAAGTGGTGGCCTTGGTACTATGATATAGTCAAGGCGTTCAACTTTGATATCGAGAAGGATCGAGCCTCTACCCAGCTTTTAAGCCGTATCCTCAAAGGAAGATCGATGAGCTTAAAGGAGCTGAGGAGGAACCTAAGGGATCGAAGCTTCATAGTATTCGGATGCGGTCCCTCCCTTGAATGCGACCTGAAAAAAGCTTTAAATGCTAAACTCTTCTCCAGATACAATCCCATCGCAGCTGATGGCTCGGCGTACGCAATATTCAAATTAGCCTTAAAGTCCCCATACGCGGTTGTGACGGATCTGGATGGAAGCATTCGTGGACTGTTGAAGGCCGATGGGAAAGGTGCGATAACTGTGATACATGCCCACGGAGACAACCTTGAAGCCCTTAAACGGTATGTACCCGTTTTTAAAGGCCGTATAACCGGTTCAACTCAGACGGAACCCCTCGATGGCGTATACAACTTCGGAGGCTTTACCGACGGAGACAGGGCTGTGTTCCTGCTTGAGGAGGTGGAAGCCCGACGTGTGATATTGATGGGTATGGACTTCGGTTCCAAGGTTGGACGCTACTCAAAACCTCGGATGAGGCGTGACAGGGTTGCAGACCAGCGAAAACGACTGAAACTTGAGTATGCTAAACGCTTACTGGAATGGCTGGCGCCCAAAGCCTCATGCGAGATACTGAACGCTACAGGTTCAGGTGAAACTTTAAAGGGTATACCAAAGATCAGTTTAGAGAACCTATAAGGTGTTCACAGCTATTAAGGATGGATGTGTAGATTGTCGATGAAGGATATAGAAGTTAAGGCGAACAGTTACTTCACCCCAGATCTAACAGACAGGGAACGCGCCGTATTCGAGGGGGCTATAGCCTTAGGCGCACTATACCATCAGTTCACGGGCGTCCCGATATCCAAAAATGACCGTGTAATTCATGCGGTAGAATCGTGTATAGAGGCGTGCATATCCCTACAGCCTTACAAGGAGAAGGTAGAGGTAAAGATAGATAAGGATACAATTAGGGGGGAGAAGAGTCATCCCTTCGATTATGAAACCTTGAAGGGGAAACATCTCGACGTCAAGGTCACATCCAGATTCAGGAAGGCCAAAGCTACTCTAAGGATGCGATTCATCCAGGAGCTGAACTACACTCTAATGTACGTAGAGTCCGTGGAGGAGGAACCTTAAAGGGAGATAGTTTTGAAGGTCGCACTTATCACCGGTCAACTGGCTAAAGATATGGTAAAACGCTTCTCCGAAAAGTCAGAGATCGAATCTGGAGTGATCGCTATGCCGGTGCAGGTGGCTTCACTGATGAACTCCAAGTACATCGCCGAAAAACTTAAGAAGTTACCTACTAGCGGCTTCGATATTATACTTGTACCAGGCCTGGTTAAGGGCAATCTAGAGATCTTAGAGGAGGCCGCGGGCGTCCCCATATTCAAGGGACCTAAACACGCAGCCGACATACCTGCGATTCTGGACGCCATAGGAAAGATAGAGCTCTCAAAGGAGGTTCCGGCCTGTAAGCTACTTGCGTTGGAGTTGAGAAATGAGGCCTTAAAAGCTATAAAGGAAGCCAACCATAGAAGAGAACTGCTCAACAGACCTGGCAACCTCGACATTGAAGGGCTACTCGTAGGCTCAGATTATCCGATGAGAGTGGCCGGAGAGATAGTGGATGCTCCACTCCTATCGGATGAGGAGATTAAAGCCAAAGCCCGATACTATGTTAAGTCCGGCGCTGATATAGTAGATGTAGGCATGATCGCCGGCGGGGGAAGGGGTGACGACGCAGTTAGGGCTGTGGAGGTCGTTAAAGAGGCTGTATCAACACCCGTCAGTATAGATTCGCTTGACCCAGCTGAGATTATGGCTGCCGTAGACGCTGGAGCCGATATGGTATTAAGCGCATGTAAATCAAACCTGAAGAATATAGCCTCATTTGTCGGCGACAAAGCCGTGGTGCTGATACCCGAAGGAGGATGCGCACTTCTTGGAAATCCATTAAATAGGGTACGCGTACTCGAGAGGCTTATAAGGGAAGCCGAAAAGCTTGGACTCAAAAGGATTCTGGCCGATCCGATACTCGACCCACCGCAGAGCCCTGGCTCACTCCGATCCCTAGTGGCTTACCACATATTCAGGGAGAGAAACCCATCCACACCGCTATTCATGGGCCTAGGCAACGTAACGGAGTTACTCGACGCCGATACGGTTGGTGTAAACGCTCTATTGGCCAGCTTAGCCTCAGAGGTGGGAGTGTCAATATCTCTGACAACAGAAGTCGGCGACAAGACTAGGGGATCCGTCGGTGAACTCGCGAATGCCTCTAAGATGGTCTTCGTAGCCAAGCTCAGACGTTCACCCCCTAAGGACCTAGGAATAAGCCTCTTAATATTGAAAGATGAAAAGTTTAAGGAGGCTCCATACCCTAAGGACTTGGAGACTCGTACGGAGACTGCGCAAGCTCCCCCATCCAAACCGGCGGAGATGGATCCTAAAGGATGCTTCAAGATAATGGTCGACAGGGCGGAGAAGCTCATAGCCGTAATCCATTATTCGACTCATAAACCTGGTAAGCCTCATCTAATAATCAAGGGTAAATGCGCCGAAGACATATACGCAATGTTATCGGAGATGAACCTGATAACGGACCTCAGACACGCATCCTACATCGGATACGAGCTTGCCAAAACCGAGCTCGCTCTAAAGCTAGACAAAAGCTACGTACAGGACGAGGAGCTCTTCCCAGGCGTTTAACTGACGCCTATCAATTCAAGCGATCGATCCTGATTCGATCGATGATGTATCTTGTCTATGTAATATTTTACTGATCCCTATGGCGAGTATTAAGGCTACAGGAATGAAAGTTATTGTAAGTGGATCAACCATATCTTGGGCTACTGTTTCAAATACAAGTCGCCCCATCTCCGTAATATAAAATGCGACGATCAAGATCTCGAGTTTGTGAAGAATCTCTTGAAGGTTGACCATTCTCGAGAGGAGTTTCTTAGTATTCCGTTGCTCATCGACGCTTATATTCTATTGTTGGATCTCGACATAAGTTCTGATCATATCCAGCACGGTATCCAATTGTATCCTCAAAGCTTGCAGTCGGTCTACATTATTGTTGAAGGAATTAACTATCTCCTCAAGTCTTCCCGTTTCTAAATAAGAATTTGTGGGATAATTCATTATAGGATTCTCGTCCAATAAGTTGAATACTCCTTTTATTCTATGGAGGTAACTCCCTGCCTTTATGCCGTCACGTCTTATCGAACTGGTTATTACGGTCGGTCGAGAGAAGATCCCGCTCACCTCGGTAAAATAAAAAGCTTAAAATTTTCGATTGATAATTCTGAGCTTTCCAAAACCCGATCGGCGCGGGCCAAGTAGAAATCGCATAGTCAAAACTTGACAAAACTGAAAAAGCTAATCGTTAAATAAGTTCATGAATTAAATGTATTTCAATCTTAAGTGGTGAGATAGAGATTGGTTGTTAATGTAGGCTTCATCAAGCTGGGTAACATAGGATCTGCCCCGTTAGTTGAGTTCCTACTCGATGAACGAGCCGAACGTGAAGATATTTCGGTTAGGGTAATGGGAACAGGCTCGAAGTTGGGCGTTAAAGAGGCTGAGGAAGCATCTCGGAAGATTCTTGAACTAAATCCTGACCTAGTCGTATTAACAACCCCAAACGCCTCCCTTCCAGGGCCTCGAAAAGCTGTGGAGATCGCGTCAGAGTCGACGAAACCCTGTATAGTGATCTCAGATTCGCCTACCAAGAAGGCTCTTAAAGACTTTGAAGGGTTGGGCGTAGGATACATGATAGTGGAAGCTGATTCGATGATAGGGGCTAGGAGAGAGTTCTTGGATCCCGAGGAGATGGTCCTAGTTAATGTGGATGTGATCAAGGTCCTAGCCGTGACAGGGGCCTTCAACGCGATCCGAGACGGATTGGATAAGGCAATATACGATCTGAAGGCTGGAAAACAGCCGGCCCTGCCCAAGTTGACTA
>CAYFVN010000320.1:0-1655 GCA_964346575.1 uncultured Candidatus Bathyarchaeia archaeon | reverse complement strand
GGAACATCCAACGTGGGGAGTGGAATGCGAAGCCTAATGTAGACCAATAAGGCTAGTGAAAGTAAACTCAGGATTACAACTAGATAATCTTTATGGCATAGGTTTAGCACTTTCATAGGCTCCCTCTCTTCCGATGCGTTGAAACCTCTAGACTCCAACGCTTCAGCCATCTCCATGCTACGTCGAATCGCACTCACTATCAATGGGATTAAAATCGGTATGTAGTTCCTTATCCTCTTGAGGACGTTGCCCTTCTCCAGCTCCAAACCCCTAGACTTCTGGGCGTCGATAACCCTCTGAGCGTCAACGGCCATAGTCGGTACAAGCCTCACAGCCATCGTGAACGTGAAGCAGATCGAGTAGGGGACCCCCATACCTTCCAGCGCTAAACCGAGATCGTCCGGTGACGTGGTCATAAAGAATAATGAGAATGAAGATACTAATACAAGAAACCTTATCGACATTGAAAGTGAGAATATTAGAGGCGAACCGGTAATAAAATTCATAAAGAAGATGAGAGAAGCCAGTATCGAAGCGCTTTTCAAGGATAATGCCCATCTACGCATCGTTCGACCTAAAAAGGTTAACGGCACCTGAACCATCAAAGCCAATAAGAGGACGATTATATTCGAAAACATTAAGGCGACAACGAAGAACACTATTACCATTGAGAATTTAGCTCTTGGATCTATATTGTGAAGAGGCGTATTCAGTTTGGTGAATTTAAAACCTTCAAGTAGGCTCATCGACAATCCTCTTTCCTCCATGAAGTAGGTCCTCTATTAAAGTGCAGGCTGTGTGGACGTCTATCACATCCTTGGGAAGCCCATAAATTCCGAGCAGCTTCATGAGCATAGACATCTGAGGCATTATCAGGGATCCCCCATCAACAACCTCCTCGTCAGAGAGGATCTTGGGAGCCGGCCCGTCAGCTATAACTCTACCTTTAGAGATCACAACCACTCTAGGTTTGCACTCGGCGACAAACTCAACGTCATGAGTAACGATTACAGCACATCTACCTTGGCTTATAAGCTGAATGATAAAGTTCTTAAGCCGTTCTTTCTGTAGTGAATCTTGCCCAATCGTAGGCTCATCCAGAACAAGGTATTTGGGTTCCCACGCCAACACCGATGCGAGGGCAACCCTCTTCATCTCGCCGCCACTCAACGTAAAAGGGGAGGCATTACTATACCTTTTAAGGTCAAGTAACCTCAAAACGTAATTGACCCTCCTCTCTATCGACTTACGGGGATATTTGAAGTTCCTGAGTCCGAAGCTGATCTCATCCCTGACAGTCTCAGAGAAGAGTTGGTGATCGGGATTTTGAAATACAAGTCCAACCTTCCTGGCTAGAGAGGCTACACTCTCCCCTCTTGTATCCACTCCGTCCACAAAGACCGAGCCTGAAGATGGCTTAAGGAGACCGTTGAAATGCTTTATGAGAGTGGTCTTTCCAGCCCCGTTCTCCCCCATAACCGCGACGAACTCGCCCTCCTCTATCTTCAGGTCTACCCCATCTAAAGCTAAGACGTTGTTCGGATATGTGAAACTTAAATTGTTAACTTCTATCATGCAGTAGCTCACCAAGCTGTCTATACGCATCCTCCACGGTGACGGGAATCTCTTTCACTGGGAATCCCCTCTCCCTTAAA
>CAYFVN010000319.1:0-3120 GCA_964346575.1 uncultured Candidatus Bathyarchaeia archaeon | reverse complement strand
AGCAACTTCCCTCGAAATTTTTCCTAAAACATACCCGATTTTTTCGCTCAGTTCGACATTCGTTAAGCCATGCGACTTAGCAATACGCACGTCTTCCTCCACGTTCTCTTTCGACATTGCCGAGGCTACTATAGAGTCTCTTCCCTCGGCTATATCCGCCTTTATATAATTCACTATTCTCCAGATCTCCTCATCATTCGAATCAAGAATCTTCTGGACATCCAGTTTAATTGACTGAATATTCATCTCCTTCTCCACCATTCGAATCTGTTTCATTGTAACATCGCTAGTGCTTCCAGAGACCAGTACGGCGGGTTTCTCGGATACATATCCGAATAACTTAGGCATCTCTTCCGCTAGTCCGGCCGGCCCGCAGGTAAATTTCTCAAGGCCTATTTTGGGGAGTATCTTTGCAATTCTCTTCAAGTCGTTTCTACTAGTCGCATCCAATACAACTATGCCCCCTTCCCCTTTCCCCACTTTCTCGAGTTCTTTTTTTAGCGTAGCTGTTTCCATCACCTTGCAAAGCGGTATGTGTATCACTTTTCTTTTTGTTTGGCTTCTCAGAAGCGTCGGAACGTGAGACTCTTTCACCGGGGTCAAAGGATCCCTCGATATTTCCGTTAAACTAAGTGGCACTTGGTTTACAAGCTGGTATCCTCCTACAGTTATCCTTCCTGTGTCGGGAAAAGCTGGAACTAAGACGGCCACTTTAATCTCCCATTCGTCCATGATTGCGTCAAGCTCGGCTCCTATATTCCCCCTCAAGGTCGAGTCGATTTTCTTATAAAGGGCGTTTACTCCGACCTCGCTGAAAATTTTGGAAGCTCTTCTCACCTTCGAGTAAGCCGTCTCGGCATCGTCGAGCCTGCTCTCCGTATCGATCACCAATATGTCCGCTTTCTCTCCGGCCAATTTGAGATTTTTTAAATCTGTCAAGACAATCGTTTCTAGCCCTTGCTTGGCGTATTGTACGCCTGTGTCGTTTGCTCCAGACAAGTCGTCGGCAATGACTCCAAATTTAACCTTCAAAAATCTAAGCCCCTATATTCAAGTCAGATAAAGTTAGTACGACCAATCTTAATCGAACCTGAGATTTAAAAGGTTCGCTACAGACTGGTTAAGTATATAAAAAGGAGAATGCCAACCTCTATTGGGTAAATAGCTTCGAACCTTACGATGCTGAAAATCCTCTTAGTTGAGCCGTGGTCGAATTGCGGGATGAAAAGCCGATAATTGGATTGACGATGGGTGACCCAGCCGGAGTAGGCCCAGAGATAATAGTTAAAGCCCTTTCGAGGGAGGAAATCTACGATATATGCAGACCCATGGTCTTCGGTGAGATGAACTCTTTAGGAGACGGCTTAAAAATTACCAAGCTCGATTTGGAGTTCAACATAATAAAAAACCCATCGGAGGCGAAATTTATTTTCAGAAGTATAGACTTGATAAACTTCAACAACGTGAATAAGAGAACTTTGATCATGGGAAAGCCCCAGAGCCAAGGGGGAAGGGCCTCGTTCGAATATATCGTTGAGGCCATAGAATCGGCCAAAAAGGGAGAGATCGACGCGGTCACCACGGCTCCGATAAGCAAGGAGGCTTTAAAGCTGGCGGGCTATGATTATCCGGGTCACACCGAGATCTTCGCAAATCTTCTCAACTGTAAAAGTTATGCTATGATGCTCTCAACGGAAAACTTGAGGGTTGTTCACGTTTCGACGCACGTTTCCTTGAAGGAGGCTATATCTAAGGTTAAAGCAGACCGTGTCTTAGAGGTCATAAGGCTGGCCTACGGAGGTTTAAATAAGCTCGGCGTTCAAAATCCTCGCATAGCAGTTTCAGGTTTGAATCCGCACGCTGGTGAGGGAGGCCTTTTCGGAGAAGAAGAGGATAAGGAGATCACTCCGGCAGTGAGGGAAGCTCTTCGTGAGGGTTTGGAGATTTATGGTCCATTGCCGGCTGATACCGTCTTTTACAGGGCTTTAAGGGGAGACTTCGACGTGATAGTTGTAATGTATCACGATCAAGGGCATATCCCGGTAAAACTGTATGGCTTCGAAAGAGGTGTGAACGTCACCCTGGGATTGCCAATAATCAGAACCTCCGTCGACCATGGCACAGCGTATGGAAGGGCTGGTAAACGACTGGGGACGGCAGATCCTACTAGCATTGTAGAAGCGATAAAGATGGCGGTGCAGCTTTCAGGAAGCACCCCACATATTTGAAGTTATGGATCGGACTTAATCTAACGTTTTGAGATAAACCCTTAAATCGTTATCCCAATCTACAGGTAAATAAAGTTGACTGGGAGAGACTTGATCATGGTAGTATTGGGTAAAAGCAAGTTAATCGAACTTATACGGGACTACAACAGTATACACCCTTTCAACCCAGATCTACTCGATGGAGACGGATACGTACTTTCCGTAATGGAGGATACAACACTTAACTATCTTCAACATAGAAACTTGATATCTAATGAGATAGTGTTTACGCCTCCCGACTATATAGCCCATTTAACCGCTAAAAGTAAGTACGGCAGGATGGGCCTCTCATTTCTGAACGCTGCTAAGGTACACAGTGGCTTTATAGGTAGATTGGCCTTGGAAATCGTCAATCTGAGCAATGACCGACGCCCGATCACAGTGAATCGCGGCGACCCTTTTATGCACGTTGAATTCATATCAAGAGACGGAAGTCCATCCCCATACGACGGCAATTATATGTTCCAGTATATGAACGATGAAGAGGCTGAAATATACTTTAAAATTCTACTTGAAAAGTTTCCTGGCGTCTTCGAGAGAAAACGCCTCGAGGAAATGATCGAGAAGAGGCTGAGATAACCGTTGGGTCCCAAGGTTTTAATATGCGATTCGTTTCATCGCAGAGGTATATCAATTTTAAACGAAGCTGGTTTTGAAGTTGATTACGAACCGGATATCGAACATGAAGATGTTATTGAGAAGATAGGCGGCTACCACGCGGCAATAGTGAGGAGTAGAACAAAGATTGACGGACGTGTAATTGAAAAAGCCTCATCGCTTAAAGTTATTGTAAGAGCGGGGGCCGGTCTGGACAACGTAGATGTGGAGGCCGCCGAAGCTAAAGGGATTAAAG
>CAYFVN010000318.1:0-1910 GCA_964346575.1 uncultured Candidatus Bathyarchaeia archaeon | reverse complement strand
TCTTCGGCTTTTACGGCGTAGCCGTCCATGGCGGCCCTGTCGAAACCCGGCACGTCGACGGGTGAAACCACGTCTTCGCTGAGAACTCTGCCGTAAGCCTCGAAGAGAGGAACCGACTCAACACAAAGCCGGACAGGTGTAAACGACCGCTTGAAACTCTTCAAGGCATCCCTTATCGATATCAGCTTCTTAAATCCTCTGCCTCTGGGATCCAACCTTTAAGCACCCGGAAAACTGTACCGCTTTAGAGCATCTTTGAACCTTGTCTCATATCTTTTGTATATCTTGACGGTTAGCGAGAGCGTTTCCTGAGTTCAATCACCTTACCAGCCAGCTCTATTAATAATTTAGATTTCTTAAACTTCTTCTCAGCCATTAGGTATCCAGCCTTCTCCCACCACGCCCTAGGGTAGGCCGCTTCGGCTACGGGCTCAGGATCTAAGCCTAACTCTTCTGCAGCCTCTAAAAGTTCAGATAACTTTGGAGAGCTCACCCCCGAACCTCGGGGTACCCGTCTACCCTCCCTACGAGTCTTAGATGAGTCGATGTAAACGGGCCATATAACTATCTTGTCTCTCCTCCTCACCGAGACCAATCCTGCCTAAGTGGCCTTTAAGAACCCTTTATGAGCACGGCGTTCACCGTCCCGTCCTGGCCTGGGCGAGATGTCACCCTCGCATTTCCGAGAGGCGTGGATATTATAGCGCCTTTAGTTATTATCCCGCTCTTCTGGAAGTCTCTATTAGCCCTATTCTCGACAACATCTTTTATGTCCACTTTCTTGGTTTTGCCGGAGCCGGGGTCCGTCACGTTAGCCTCGTTACACGCTAGAAGTGCCAATTTTACACCTCTCCCCCTAGTCCCCCTAATCTTGAGGCGGCGTTCTCCCAGCCGCGTATAGGATGGAGGACTTCCCCTCTCATAGGCTCTCTTACCCCTGAAGGGCCTGTGTCTGCCACCGGTTTTTTTACGTTTATGCAGATCCCCATGCCACTGAGTCAACCCTCATCCTATCCTCCTTAGTGGAGACGTCTCGCTATGGAGAGCTTCGCTCTCGATATAAACCTTCCGCAACTTCTCCTGTCGCAACTTGGCCTCTATTCATGGTATCGAATAGACGTTTGAGCTGCTGCTTCATAACCGGTATGTTATGACTTAGATTGAAGTAGTCGGCGAAGGCTTCAGTGGTCCTGAGAAGCTTCGTGTTTCCAAGTATTTCATCGCTTATCAACCCCATATCTAGGAGTTTACGGATATGCTGGTAAGAAAGTTTACCCCTCACCTTGGATACGTAGGCCTGGGTTACAGGCTGCTTGTAGGATATGAAGGCCAATGTTCTTAGGGGACCTTTTGAAAGCAAACGCCTCTTAACAAGCCTTCTCACCTTGGGTATGTACTCGGATCTGAGCTGCATCATATACCGTCCGTCGCTCAGCTCAACGACCTGTAAGGCGCTTCCAGACTCATCGAACCTCTCTTTAAGAAGCTTGATGAGCCTTCTGGCCTCCGATTTAGATCGGACACCTGCCAATGTAGAGAGTATCTCGAGTTTAAGAGGTCTACCCGCAGCGTACAACCCCGCTTCCATCGCCGTCGTCTTTTCAACCTCTCCACGGTCAGGGGGCTGCGCCAATCCGTTCTACCTCCCTAAGCACGGGCTTCAAAAGCAGATCTTCCTCTACCTGTGAGATGCGTAGGCGATCTTTATGCGCTAAGAAGAGTATCAAGATGAAGGTTCGTACAGCATCTAAGTAGGGTCCATCTGAAGTAAACTCCGTGAAAGATACTGGCTTACCCTCATAACCAAACCTTCGAATCAACTCCATGTACAGTTTGTCCATGCGTTCCTCTATTTGGAGGAGGAAATCATCCGTTTCGGGGATGGGAACTTGAAGGCTTTCGAGTATTGG
>CAYFVN010000317.1:0-5902 GCA_964346575.1 uncultured Candidatus Bathyarchaeia archaeon | reverse complement strand
CAGTACTACCTCCTGGAGAAGGCAGGGATTAAGACTCCAAAAAGGTTTAGAAAATCCGAGGATATCGATAGGCTAGTAATAGTTAAGGTTCCCGAGATGAAAAGAAGGATAGAGAGGGCCTTCTTCTACGCGGCTACTCCAGAAGAGTTTCAAAAGAGGGCTGAGAAGCGAGTTAAGACGAGCATGATAGCTGGGGAGGATCTTGAGCAAGCGACAATAGAGGAGTTCGTGCTTGGAGCAAAGTTTAACGCAAACTTTTTCTGGTCACCTTTGGTTGAGAGTCTCGACCTCTTAGGGTTTGACCGTAGGATACAGACGGACTTGGATGGATTACTGGACCTCCCTGCGGAGCATCAACATGAATTAGAGGATGCTCCTCAGAACGTGGAGATAGGTCACATGGGCGCCACTATGAGGGAATCCCAGATAGAGAAGGTCCTAGACGCCGGTGAGAAGTTCGTTCAGACATGCCTTAAGGAGTATCCCCCTGGCATGATAGGGCTATTCGCCCTTCAGGGGGCTGTAACAAAGGAGTTGGAGTTCTACGTATTTGATGTGAGCCCAAGAGTCCCAGGGTGCCCGTGCGTTGAGCCTACTTCGCCTTACATGAGGTACAAATATGGCCGTGACGTTGGCCCTGGAGAAAGGGTAGCGATGGAGCTGAGACTGGCGGCTAAGAGGAGAGTACTCGAAAGGATTGTGACTTGATTGAAGCTTAGGGATTCTGAAGAGCTGATCCAAGGCTACGACCTGGATAAGGTCACTATTGGAACCCTTGGAAGCCACTCGGCCCTGAATATCCTGAAGGGAGCCGGCGATGAGGGCTTCAAAACCGTATGTGTCTCAAGGCCTGACCTAGCCGTAATATACGAGAGGTTCTCCGTGGCGGATGAGATCATCACGGTGTCTGACTTCAAGGACCTTCTAGATGAGAAGATTCAGAGGTTCCTTTTAGACCGTAACACAATCATGATACCACACGGCTCTTACAACGCCTACATAGGCCCCGAAAGGCTCATAGACGGCTTAAGCGTACCAATATTCGGGAACCGGAAGTTATTACAATGGGAAACTGAGAGAGACCGCCAGTTAACCTGGCTTAGAGAGGCTAGTCTACGCATACCTAAGAAATTGGAGAGCCCCGATGAGATTGAAGGCCTTACAATGGTCAAGCTCCCAGGAGCAAAAGGCGGGAGGGGTTACTTCATAGTCAAGAGCCCCGTAGACTTCAAGCATAAGGTTGATGACATGTTAAACCGTAGACTCTTAACCCCTAGCGATTTGGGAAACATCCACCTCCAAGAGTACATCCTTGGGGTCACAGTCTATCCGTCGTATTTCCGTTCGCTTATGCGGGATTCCGTTGAACTGCTAGCCATGGACAGGCGTTACGAGTCGGCTGTAGATGGAATAGGCCGCATTCCAGCCCGAGATCAGCTCGAACTAGATTTAAATCCGACTTATACCGTTATCGGTAACTTCCCAATCGTGGCCAGGGAGATGCTCCTAAAAGACTTTATAAGGATGGGAGATCAACTCGTTAAGGCCTCGGAAAAGCTTTCCCCTCCAGGCCTAATAGGCCCCTTCTGCCTAGAGACCATAGTTAAGGACGACCTTGAGATCGTAGCCTTCGAGATTTCGGCTAGGATCGTGGCTGGAACGAATACTGGGATAGGAGGCTTTCCGTACGCCTACCTACTCCACGGAGAAGGAATGTACATGGGAAGGCGTATAGCCTTGGAGATCAAGGAAGGAATAGCCGCAGACAAGTTGCCCCGCCTGGTATCCTAGAAGTGAGCACGACCAGATCACTTGTTAACGCGTAGAAATAAACTGCAATATTTACGACTACCTATATATCCGACGTTCAACGATAAAATAAAATATGAGTGTGGGCGAAGGAGAGGACATTCTAGAACTTCACGGTCAAATAATCGGGTGTACAAAGTGTCCATTGTCAAAGACTCGTACGCACGCCGTTCCAGGTGAGGGCTGCTTTACCGTCCCGTTAATGTTTATAGGTGAGGGTCCAGGTAGAGACGAGGATCTCCAAGGGCGGCCATTTGTGGGAAGGGCCGGCAAGCTATTGGATGAGTTGTTGGTTGGGATCGAGGTTAATAGGAGCGAGATCTTCATTACTAATATTATGAAGTGCCGCCCCTCAGAGGTTGGTAAGGACAGACGGCCTACTGAGTTTGAGGTTGATGCTTGCACGCCATACCTTGAGAGGCAGATAAAGCTAGTAAAACCCAAGGTAATATGCACTCTTGGAGATACGGCTACCCGATATATACTTAACAGGTATGGTCTGAGAACTGCTCCTCTCTCATTCCTGCACGGCAAACCGTTTAAAGTTGGGGATCGTATCGTGTTTCCGACGTATCATCCAGCGGCTGCCCTGTATAATCCTCAGTTGAAAAGCGTCCTCCTGGGGGATTTCAAGGGCCTAAAAAATGTGCTAGAGAAATCCTGTGGTGGAGAGTCTCAGACCCTTGACGAGTTCTTTAGGTGAGGTAAACGCGCGGCTAAACTGCAGATTATGAGAAATGCTTATGCTTTCCGAATCCCTTTTTGTACAAAGCTTATAAATTGGTAATACCTTTATTAAAAAAGGTGTTACCATTGACCTTTCTAGTCGGCAGAGATTTAATTCAGGTTTCTCGAGAGTTGGATCCTGAATTACCCCTGCTTATCGAACAGGCAAAACGCTTCCACGGCCATTTAGGCCCGTTCCTGGTCGTAGGTCTGAGGCTGGGCTTGGCGGGGATTGAAGCACTATCCTCCAGTAGGAGCGACCAAGACCTACGCGTTACAGCGGAGCTCGAATACCGTTTACCCATCTCATGTACCTTAGATGGAATTCAAACCTCAACTGGATGCACCTTCGGAAATGGAAGGCTTAGACTAGTGGATTCAAATAGTGTATCGGCAACATTTGAGAGAGCGAGGAGAACCATTGAAGTATCGGTGGCCAAACAAGTCTTGGAAACTTTAAAGATGGAAATGGCTACAGAAAGAGTTGACGAGGAGATCCTTGACCTACTAGCATACAAGATAGCCTCCATGGATCATGATGATCTCTTCGAAAGTTAGCTTCAAGACATTCTATACAATCGAGTATTGAAATTTATGGCGCGCGCTAAGTCGATCCGGATTCCAGCCTAACGTATCCTTTAAAGAAGTTGACTCTCCATTCAGCGTTTGATTCCTCAGTACATAGACTTAAAACTTAAATGGCTGTAATCGATAGGTTTGAGTAAATACTTTCGTGGGGAATATCGATGATCGTTAAACATTACTCGGAAGTGACCGAGGAATCCGTAGATATAAAGGGTGTAAAAGGCGTAAGTGTAAGATGGCTTATAGATGATACGACAGGTTTAAACTTTGCAATGCGCCGCTATCGAGTAAAAGAAGCAATCCCAATTCACTCCCACTCCCATGAACATGGCGTTTACATCCTGTCGGGTTCAGGTAAAGTACTCACATTTGGTGATTCGATAGAGTTAAAGGTTGGAGACTTCGTCTTTATCCAACCTGATGAGCCTCATGGCTTCGAGAATGCAGGCCAAGAACCCTTGGTTTTTCTATGTATGGTACCCAAAGAACGTGGCAATACGAAACTAATGAAAGAGTAGATATCAGAATATAGCATTAATTTAAATTAGTACACCGTTTGACCACAAGATATACGATACCAAGTTAGAATATAAAGGTTCGAAGATAAAATGGCAGATTGAGGATTCATATAGTTATGGTGAGAATTTATAGGAACCGAAACGTTTGGAATTAAGAACAGTGTGCGCGCTTTCGGAATTTTTTAAATGTTTGATGATACTTATCATGGAGGATTAAAAATGGATCAAAACGAGAAGAAAATTGCGACTTTATCTGTTACTTGTCCACACTGTCAGACCGACTTTGACATCCACATCACGGTTCCGAAAACAGCTAAAACTGAGGTGGAGTTGACGTCAGTGGATATACTAGCACTATTTCCAGAGGAGTTAAGGCCATCATTGAGGGTGGAGGATGCTGGAGATAGATTTATTATAATGCCCACAAAATGGCTTGGGAAAGATAAGTTCAATATGGCTATGACGATTATACGTCAGAGAAACGGTGAATATATTCCTGCTGGAAGGGAAAGCCACTTTACCATCCCAAAAAATAGATAGATTCGTCGCTCGTGGCGTATGATAAACTCGATCTTCGCTTTCAATTAACATGGTGTATCATCATTCTCCTAGCGAGAGCTCATTAGGCTATAATTTTGGATGTCCCTTGACTCTTCTCAATTCTTATAACATTATCAGCAAAGCTTTCAAGCTCCCTTTCATGGGATACCATTATCAACTGTGGACTCTTAATTTCGTCTATAATTTCCCTCAGCTTGAAAAGTTGCGATTTGCTAAATCCATCCGTGGGCTCGTCCAGTATCAGGAGGTTTGATTTCATACCGATTGAAATTTTTTGCACGATATTGTTTAACGCCAGCCTGTAGGCCAGAGCAACGCTTGTCTTCTCACCGCCACTCAGAAAGGCTACGTTTTGCTCGTAACCGTCTTGTTCAATTATTGGAGAAAACTCTTCGTCGATTCTAGATTCCTTGCTTGGGTCCTCCACCATTAGACTATACCATTTTTGGTACTGCTGATCAAAATCGCGATTGATAGCGATTAAAGCGTGTTTTTCGATAGCTTCGACTGTTGGTTTGAAGTAATCATCGATCCATATCTTACTGTCCTTCAATATGTCTGATTGTTTTTTCTGCTTTACTTTTTCCTCAATTTTTTCGTTATACTCCTTAAGGTTCTTATCTTCCTCTCGGATCTTAGTCTCTAGACCTGCAACTTCTCTTCTAACAAGCTTCAATTCATCGTTTGTCTTGGATATTTTATCTTCAAGATCCTCAATTTTTTTTGAGATATCTATCAAATCTTTCAGTTTCAATCTTGCCGATTTTAGATCCTCACTCATTTCTTTGACTCCAAGCTTCAAGTTTTTAATTTTATCTTTTCTTTTTTTTATCTCGATCTCGTTACTTGTCAACCGTTTATTAAAATCCTCAAGATCTTTCGTATAACGCTCATATTTTTCTAGGCTCGCCTTTAACTCTCTTTTTGTTCCAAGATTTTCGAGGCATTCGTTGCGCTTCCTCTCAACTACATCTTTTTCAGCCATCTTCGCTTTTATTTTGTCTTCAAACTCTGCCGCATCTATCTGTCTATCGCATGTGGGACAGGCTCCATCCTTTTCAACTGACTCATATTCTGTGATCTTATTCTTCAAAAGATTTTCTTTTTTCAATAATTCTCTTTCTTCCCCTTCTATATTAGATATCTCTCCATCGATCTGATCTAGACTTTTATCCGTTGGTTTCTCTAAATTTTGTAGAGGACCGATTTTTTCTTTCAGGTCTTTAACTTCTCTTTCAAAATTAATGATCTCTTCTTCGATCTCGGCAATCCGTCCCGTCTTCTCTTTTATTTGAGTCTCAACATGGGGAATGCTTCCGGATATCTTGCTTAATTCAACCTTCTCCTCTTCGTGTTTTTTTAACTCTTTTTCGTTGTCAATAAGCCTCCTCTCTAATTTCTCCTCTTCTTCTTTTCTCTCGTCTAACTTTTCATGATCTATTTTTATCTGATTCGTTAATTTTCCGGCTCTAACCTTTATTTCATCCAGATCCGAAGTTTTACCATCCAACTCGATGGATTTTTTATGTAGGGTGGTACTGATGATGGACGCGTTTTCAAAAGCGATCCTGTAATCTTCAAGTCTAAATGCTTTCCTTAGCGTCTGCAATCGAATGTCTGGTCTGTAATTAAGTATCACCTTCATTTCTTCTTGCGGAGTGAAAATTGCGTATCTATAGATTACACTTTGAGCTTTTGGATCG
>CAYFVN010000316.1:0-3891 GCA_964346575.1 uncultured Candidatus Bathyarchaeia archaeon | reverse complement strand
AAAATGGATTGGGAGATGAGAATCTACCTTGGCTATGGGAGCTGGGCCTCAAAGGTGAGGTTATTCAAAGGTCGAACGAGAGACTCGAAGACCTCCGAATCGTCGCCTCCCCGGTTTGGAGGGTATTGATCCCGGAGCGCGACGCGTTGATGGCCGCCAGACTGGCGGAGACCGCTTCAAGCATCCTAAGCAGAGAACAGCGTCCGCATATACTTGCCCTCGTCGGAGCTGCCCATGTCAAGGGCATAATTAAGCTCCTACGTAACCCGACGTCGATCCGTGAAACCCTAAAAAGGTTGAACTTGAACTACTCCCCACCGACCTTAATAAAGAGGGTTCAAGTTCGAAGCTGATATTTAAAAAGTAAATAGCTTATCACGGCGGTTTTCCAGGGAAGGTAACAGTAACCACCCTTACAGAAGAGAGAACTATAGTTTCGCTGAACAAAATCCACATTAACGTGGTTTTCTAAACCTCACCAAGATTAGGATTAGAATCACAGCTATGAGAACCGCCATAACCATAGAGGAGACGTAGACCAGACTCATCGGGGGCGATCGATCGACCGTAATCGTCGAGACGACCGTTTCAGTAGTTATCCCCGTTCTCTCCAAAGTAAAAGACCTGGTGACAGTCGTAGAAGCAGTTACCGTTTGAGTTTGATATCGTATTACGGTTTGGGACGTCGTCGCCGGTATGGGTGGCGTTGAAGGCTCGGCAACATCGTAGTAGGTCGTGAACAACACGGTCGAATCATCCATCAGAACCACCATCCTTCGACCCGGTAGAGGGCCGGCGGGGCCGATGGGGTACGGCCGAACCCCGACTCCAATCTTACCGATGGTCAGCCTAGTAATCTGGCCGTTAGGTAGATAGACCAAAATCCTGGTGTTGTTGATTCCCGTCGGTGTATTGATTATGAGGGTCACGATCTCGTCAAACTGGTAACTGGGCTTACTGGGATAGCATTGGCCACTAGCAGCAGCCAAGGAGTAATGATTCAAAGAGCCGAAAACCGTGAAGATGACAACTATGATTAGGAAAGCCGAACGATATTTACTCATAGAACATCCGGGATACTTTTAATCATATTTATTTTTAAACTTAACTAATCCACGTATTTCATTATCGTAGCGAACTACGATCAATACATTTCAGCGCTGGCCACTCCTCTCAAAGACGAGTATTCCCTGAAAAAGTAAAGGTTTAAACCTGTTTTTGACAAATAGAAAGCGAGTAATCGATATCTTACCAAATATATTAGGAAAAGGATGTAGAATATCCGTCGGTACAAGGGTCTCTGGTGAGGTGTTAAACCATCGGCTCTAACAATATTAAAGAAATTCGATCATATCTCAAGAAGATAAAAGATAATAGAATCAAGAATATTAGATACAAAATTATTATCGTTAGAGACGCATACTTCTTCTTTGTACATAAGGGTTTTGAAAGCAAGCACTACGAAGAAGGACACAAGGATATCAAGGGATGGTACACCGGAATACTGTCCTTCAGCAGGGGGGATTCTGACATCCTCTACATACTTATCTCGGAGATACTTTATGCTCATGTTAAAAAAATTGATCTCTTCTTTAAGGTACTCTATCAGATTCTTATGTATCTGAACTTGGATTTCTTCAAGTTTAAGTATAAGAAGTTCAGGAAGCATCTGCAGAACTATTTAATGAAAATTCTTCCGGAAGAAGTGAGTTACGACTCCTCCACTCTTAACAATCTTCTACACGGTAGGGAAGACTCATCACTGTATAGAGAGGCTCAAATTATCGTTCCACACCTGAGCCTGCACAATCTAATCGAGAAGTTACCTTCCTCAGACGAGGAGGTTTACTATTTGAACGACATTAAATCGTACCTCCAACCCTCAGAGTATATGACCCCGAACCTTAAGGAGCATCATCAAGAAAATCACACCTCTTAATAAGACCTAACACGCCCAACGGAGGCGCGTTAGGTTTTTAAAGACCTGACCAAATAGAACTGTGCTGAGAAGGTATGGGCGTGTCTCAAATATGGGTGGAGATGACTTACGCTTACTCCGGAAAGCGGATTTGCGAAGCTTCAATATGGTCATAGCCTTCAGGGGATGGCCGGACGCTAAACGAGTGGCCACCTACGCCGCGGAATATTTAAGGGATAAACTGCAGGCGGAGAAGATAGGTGAGATAGACTCTAAGGCGTTCTACGATCTAATCATTCAGCGTCCCTTGGTAAATATTGAAAGCGGACTGATGAAAGAGCACACGCTCCCGCAAAACGAACTGTATGTCTGGAAGGATAAGAAGGGCGCTCGTGATTTATTGATGTTGATAGGTGAGGAACCCCACATAAATTGGTTTAGATACGTTGAACCGATATTTCAAGTCCTAGAACTCGGAAAGGTGCGTCGCATATGCTTGTTTGGAGGGGTAATAGACCGAATCCCCCATACGGTCGAACCACTAATCTCTGGAGTCGCCACCACGCAAAAACTGGTGGAAGAGATGAAACGACACGGCGTCGAACCTACGGATTATGTGGGTCCCGGCAGCATCCACAGTCTAATAATGAGGGAAAGTGGGAGACTGGGGATTCCCGCGTTAAGCGTTTGGGGGCATGCTCCACAATATATAGGGGACGCCGACGTACGGACCGCCCACCAACTCCTGTGTAAGGTTGAAGAATTGTTGGGAATAGAGGTTGATTTGGAGGATATCCGACGGGAAGGGAATCTGCTGAGGAAACAACTGGATGCCTTGATGAAGCAAGACCGAGCTTTTTCAGAGACCGTCCATCAACTTGAACTCGAATATGAGATTGCGAGAGGAAGATCGGACTACATCGCGTAATAGAAATCCACTCGAACGCGCGAAAAACCTAAATTAAACCGATTCTCGACCAGACTTGCTAGAAGTAAAATGACAAAATTCATAATGATGCGATAGAAGATCTTTTCAGATTAATTAGAAGGATGAAGTTTAGGGAGAGTAGAAAAAAGCAAATAGTCGAGGGAACGGTTTGCGATACCCACTGCATTCCTCTATTAAAAAGCTCGCGCAGTCTAGATTTTGGTGTAACCGAGCAAACCAAGTCTAAAAATAAAAGTGGAGAATCATATATGTCCCTGAATAGATACTGGTCAAAGAGAAATTTTTACAAGACTCCTGAACCTGAGGGAGAAAAAGAAAAATCTGAGAAAGGGCTTATTTACGTTGTTCAAAAACACCAGGCTCGTAGATTGCACTGGGACCTCAGACTTGAGCGTGAAGGAGTTTTAAAGAGCTGGGCTGTCCCAAAAGAGCCCCCTACAGAGGAAGGAGTGAAGAGGCTTGCCGTCGCCGTAGAAGACCATCCGGTAGACTATTCTAATTTCAAAGGTGCAATTCCAAAAGGCCAGTATGGAGCCGGTATGGTGGAAATCTGGGATCGAGGAAGATACGAGCCCGTGAAATGGGAAGGAAACGAGATCATTATCCATATTTACGGTAGAATACTGAAAGGAAAATACGTGCTGATAAAGACTAAATTCGGCGATAGTAAAAACAGCTGGCTGCTATTTAAGAAGAAAACAAAATAGAACTGATGATGGAAAATCTGTCGGTTGAGACATGAACGCCTCAACTGATGAGAAGAGTGCTTCTCATCGAAAAATGGCAAGTTCAACCTTACTATTAAGGTATTTATGTTCGTTAAGCGCGTTTGCATAGGAACATGGTAGATCCTACGGATGGTGAATAGATCTCTCGATTTTTAAACCGATAAAGCTAAGTTATGCGCGGTGTTTTCAAGTTTATTAGCTTCTAAGATGAAAACATTCTTTAGATAGGCCAGTATTTGGATGCTACGGTTTGGAGGATTTGATGGTAGATATGTCGAGATCGTTTCGCGCCACAA
>CAYFVN010000315.1:0-8122 GCA_964346575.1 uncultured Candidatus Bathyarchaeia archaeon | reverse complement strand
TCGTTATTGCACCCATCGAATTGAAGGAATGTGAAAAGGTGTATGTAGGCCAGGTCATTTCTCTGCCTGAGAATGTGCCGGTTTAATTCAACGCTACGCTTTGAAGCAGGCCACCGAATGTTCGGGGCTTTCCTCAACCATTTCTGGAATTTTTATGCATTGGACATCGGCGTATCGGCATCTAGGCCTGAAAGGGCATCCCCTATCTGTCTCATGAGTTTCAAAGCCGTTGTCGGAATACTCGATTCTCTTTCCGATTTCAGGCACAGCCTCCTTCAAAGCCATCGTGTAGGGGTGTCTCGGTCTTCGGAAAATTTCTTCCGAGAGCCCTATCTCCATGAGTTTACCTTTATAGATGACCGCTACGTTATCGCAGAAGTACCGCGCCACCGCTAAATCGTGTGTTATGAATAGGATCGTCAGTTTATATCGTTCTTTCATGTCCTCCATGAGGTTCAGCATGTCAGCTCTCAATGAGACATCCAGCATAGATAACGGTTCATCCGCTATTATCAGTTTGGGTCGCAACATCAAAGCCCTAGCCAGAGATACCCTCTGCCTCTGACCGCCACTCAACTCATGCGGATACATGGCCATGAATTCTTCAGGGGGTGTGAGCTTTACGTCCCTGAGAGCCGTTTGCACCCTCATAATTTTTTCTGACTTCGACGCTTTAACCTCGGCTATCTCCAGCGGCTCCGAAACTATGGTGTAAACGTTCATCATGGGATTAATGGAGTCGAAAGGGTCTTGAAATACCGCGCCTATCTGAATCCTATATTTTTTCAATGTACGCTCATTAAGGCTGGTCGAGATGCTGGTTCCATCGAACGTGATCGAGCCTGAAGTAGCCTCCTCTAGCCCCAAGACTAGACGAGCTATCGTGGTCTTTCCGCTGCCGCTCTCACCTATCAAACCGAATACTTCGCCTTCTTTGACGCCGAAACTGACTTCATCCACGGCCTTCACGTATGCAGTACTATGTCTAACGAGGCCTTTCCTTAAAAAGTATAATTTCATCAAGTCTTTAACTTCTAGGAGAAGCTTCATCTTATAGCTCCTCTATCCAAGGGATAGTGACACGCTACGTATCCCCCTCCCTTAAGTGCCTTCAACGAAGGTTTTGTAACTCGACACCTCCGACGAGCAAAGGGACACCTAGGATGAAATTTGCATCCTAAAGGGGGGTTCCTCAAGTCCGGGAGGCTTCCGGATATTGTGACCAAATTTTTCTTAGCCCCACTCATCCTCGGTAGAGTTTCGATTAAAAGCTTGGAGTAAGGTTGAAGGGGAGTCTCAATAAAATCTTTGGAATCACGCATCTCCATCATATTGCCAGCGTACATTACGACTGTCTGATCACATATCGAAGTCGCAAGGGAGATGTCGTGGGTTATCAAAATAAGCGACAAATCAAGTCTCTCAATCAGTGATTTTAATAGACTTATAATTTGTGCTTGCACGATGACGTCCAGTGCGGTTGTAGGTTCGTCCGCGATCAGCAGCTCAGGCTCACATGCGAGGGCCATCGCTATCACCGTCCTCTGCTTCATTCCTCCGCTGAGCTCATGAGGATAAGCATCAGCCATCTCATCCTTAATCCCGACAAGGTTGAGAAGTTTCTTTGATCTCGCACGAGCCTCCTCTTCGTCCACCTCCCCATGGCTCGTCAACGCCTCAGCTATCTGATTTGATACTTTTATTACGGGGTTGAGGGCGTTGAAAGATCCCTGCGGCACATACGACACCTTTCTCCATCTTACCTCGTTTCTAAACTCTTCCTCAGGCATTTCCAGGATGCTTACTCCGTTAAGCTTTATTTCACCTCTCTTCACCACCGCGTTGGAGGGTAGCAATCTGATGATCGTGTGAGCAAGGGTCGTCTTGCCGCAGCCTGACTCTCCAACTATGGCAACCGCGTTTCCTCTTTCAACGTTTAGAACCGCCTCTTCAACGGCTTTCACTTCTCCTTCTCTAATCTTATAGTGTACGCTTAGAGTGTCTATCTCAAGGAGTATCCCCATCAGCTCCCTTAGGCGTTAAATATAACCTTAATTATGAGATTGCTTTTGGTTAAATTTAAGGATGGGGTTGAAGCTATGCGCAAGCTCTCATGCGCTGTGATGGCTGTAATAATTTTGACGCAAGGATTGCTGGTTTTAAGCCATCTTCCTTCTAGGGTGGAATGCCAATCCATCTACAATGGGCCTAAGATTGACGAGATCCTTTTCCTATACTATGGAACCCCTGACGCAGAGGTAACGGCGCTCCAGAAGGGAGAGATCGACGAAGTATCAGATCTGATCCGCCCCTCAGACATCCAGACCTTGTCCGAAAATCCCAGCCTTAAAGTCACCTTCACTGAGCAGACACACTACTGCTACCTGGCTTTCAATTTAAGGAGGACTCCCCTAGATCATGGACCGTTGAGGAAGGCCATTGCCCACTTGATTCCGAGAGAGAAGATTTCAAGCCAACTGTTTCAAGGGTTAGTGGTCGAGCCCATGCTTTACGAGGCTCTACCTGCCTTCGGGAAGTGGCATAACCCAGACGTTGAAAAATATCCGTATAATCCTGAAGAGGCTAGAAGAATCTTAACCGAGGGAGGCTACTCCTTCGATGGGAATGGTATGCTCATAGAACCCAATAAAACCCCCGTGAGAAAGCTGAGCTTCATCACACCTACCCAAGAGGAGGCGCCTACAAGCTTCGAGATATCCAGGATCATAGCGGGAGAAATCAAAGCACTTGGAATACCCGTGGAGCTTGAAACCGTTTCTTTCGACGCGCTACTAACGAGGGTATACACGAAACGTGACTTCGACATATACTTCTTATGTGTAGCGGGCTTGGGCCGCTATCCGAGGTGGCTCTACGACTTCTACCATTCAAGCTTAGATGTCCCAGACGGAGACAACACGCCTGGAGTTCGCAACGAGCAACTGGACGCTCTCTTGTACGCCTTCAGATTCGAAGACAGCACAGAGGATGAGGCTATAGCCCACACACTTCAAGCCCAAGAAATTATAGCCGAACTAGCTGCGAGAGTCCCGATTTACTCGCGTTTCAAGGTTGAAGCTTACAATAAGGAGTGGTTAGGAATGATCGATCATAAAGGCGCAGGATACTTCAGCTCAGACTCCTTCTATACGTGGCTGAATTTGCATCGCGAAGATAGCGAGTTTGGAGGAACGTTCAGAGCGAGCATTGGGGGTAAAGTTAGAACCCTGAACCCACTATACGGATCGGGTGCTTACGAATCCAAGGTTTGGAAGCTCATCTACGACTCGCTTCTAACATCCGACCCGTACACGGGTGACCTTTTACCCTACTTGGCTGAGTCTTGGGATGTGGAGAACTTCGAGGAGATGGGGGAAAAAAGGCAGAGAATCGTCTATCATCTCGTTTCGAACGCAACTTGGCAGGACGGCAAACCCTTCACCTCAAAGGATGTGAAGTTTACCTTCGACTTCATAAAGGAGCATAAGGTACCCATATGGATGCCAGCCGTAGAGAAGGTGTTAAAGGTTGAGGCCCCTGACGACGTAACGGTTGTAATGACCATGGCTGGTGTAAGCATCTTCAATCTGATCGATACGGGTGGCCTTCTCGTCCTCCCCGAGCATATTTGGCGGGAAGTTGGAGACGAGTGGAGGAGTTTCCAGCCAAACCTTGAGGAGCACCCGGATCTTCCTAAGTTAACGAAATTGGTTGGGACGGGGCCCTTCATGCTCGCTGATCATAAGCCGGGCGAATACTGGAGACTACAATGGAATCCAGAGTACTTCAAGCGAGTACCGGAGAAAGCTAGTAAACCTGATATCTTACCCGTCGGAGGAAGAACCTCTCAGCTGATGATGACCGCCGCAGTATTAGTCGTAGGGACATCAGTAGCCGCCGTCGTAATGCTTAGAAGGAGGCGCGAGTCTAGAAGGGACCGTACACGAAATGGGCTTCAAAGAATACGCATTTAGACGATCAGTAAACGCCGTCATCACCTTATTCGCGATAGTTATTCTACAGTTTTTCATTTTTAGAGTCCTACCGGGCAATCCCATATCCTTCATGATAAGCCCCAACTTCCCCCTGGAGTCCAGGAATGCTCTGATCAAGTTATGGGGCCTCGACGAGCCCCTGCATCAACAGTTCGTAACCTATTTAATCAACATTTTTTCGGGTAAGTTTGGGGTATCCTTCTCATCTCAGAGGTATGTGATAGACGAGATCATGGAGCGGCTGCCGAATACGTTGCTTCTGATGGGTTCAGCCACAGTCATCTATATAGCCCTAGGGGTTTGGCTTGGAGTTTTAACGTCTTCCAAGAGGGGGTCGAAGTTTGATCTCGTATCGGTCGGCTTAGGCCTCTTCGCTCAAGCCATGCCGACCTTCTTCTTAGGTCTCCTACTGCTCTTCCTCTTTGGATACTACCTGCCCTTAGCCACCGAGGGTGCCATCGGTTTCCCCGTGGCAGGCACCATGTCCAGGCCTCCTCCAGCCGATCTCCTCGGGTATACGGTGGATATCTTATGGCATTTGACACTCCCCCTAACAACTCTGGTAGTGATAAGCTTCGGGGGGTACCTTCTCGTAATCAGAAACCTGATGATCGACGTTCTAGCTGAGGACTATATTCAAATGGCGAAAGCCAAAGGTTTGACGGAGAAGACTATCCTATACAAGCATGGCTTCAGAAGCATCCTACCGCCGGTCGTGACGATGGTAGGCTTAAGCTTTTCAGGGGTTATAGGGGGGGCCGTTATAACAGAGACCATATTCTCTTGGCATGGCATAGGTAGATACCTGTACGACGCCATAATGGAGTACGACTACCCTGTGATGCAGGGGACCTTCTTCCTGATCGCTTTAGTGACGATAATAGGAACTTGGGCGGTGGATCTAATCTACGGTCTCCTTGACCCTAGAATAAAATACTGACAACACAGGAGGCTTGGGAGACGAGCAAATCGATTCCGGCGAGAGGAGTATGGAACGAGTTTAGGCGTAGAAAGTTAGGCTTAACGGGTTTAGTCATACTAACCATCTTCATCCTCACAGCCGTCTTCTCGCCCCTGATAGCCCCCAACGACCCAATCGAAGACACGTTCCTGGCTGAAAGCTACGCAGTCCCAACATGGTTTAAAACTGCTCCTAGATATCGAGATCTCCCCCCAAACATCGACCTTGACATCCAACCGGCTCTGTCAAGGGATGGCTGGTCCTACAGCTCGCAGGGCAAGGTTGAAGCAAAGACAGGGAAAGTATCCTTCAAGTTGGAGGGCGAGCAGGGATCAAAAGCCATGGTCAAACTCGCGCATAACTTCGACTATAAGTACGATCCGCCCGAGTCGCTGATAGTCGAGGGAGGCTTTACGGTGACCGAGATTCGGAGCGGCTCCATAGACTTTGAAGTCCACCTCGAGACACCTGAAGGCTTCGGCTACCTTTTATGGAATGAAAAATTGGATTCGACTACCCCAACGCGGTTTAGGTTCTCTTCTAAAGCCTTAACCTCAGATGAGAAATCGGCCTTTGGTTTACAGTGGTTTGAGAACGCAGCGTCCCGTATGATGGCCGAGAAAGGGGTTTATAGAATCGTTTTAGTTGCGATGTTTGAGCCGACCGTTCCCGGAACCGCATCTCTCAACGTAGATAGGTTCCACATATACATTCCTGGACTCGCCTTCGGGGTTCTGGGGACAGACCATATCGGCGCGGACCTTTTTTCCCAGCTTGTTTACGGGAGTAGAGTATCCCTCCTAATAGGAGTATCAGCCTCCCTCATAGCCACATTCCTAGGGTTAATGGTTGGAGTTGCAGCAGGATATTCTGGAGCAGCTTTGGATGAGGGTCTTATGAGGCTGGTGGATCTGCTGCTAGTCCTACCCTTCCTCCCTCTTCTGATGGTGATCAGCGGAATCTTCGGCAAGAGCATTTGGACCCTAATTCTCCTCCTTGGAGCCTTGAGCTGGCCTGGGTTCGCTAGGGTTGTGCGGGCTAAAACCCTCCAGCTGAAGGAGGCTACGTTCGTTGAGGCTGCAAAAGCCATGGGAGCTTCGAGACTACACGTCGTCCTAAAACATATCATTCCAAACGTCATGCCCTACATATACGCAGTCATCGCGCTTTCCATACCGGGTTTCGTGATAACCGAGGCTGCTTTAAGCTTCTTAGCCTTGGGGGATCCCTCAACCCCTTCATGGGGTCGCATGTTCTACACCGCAAAAGCATTTGGGGCATTCAGGGCGTTAGCTTGGTGGTGGATCATACCCCCCGGAATCGTCATAACCTTGCTCTCACTGTCCTTCGTCTTCATAGGCCACGCCCTAGATGAAGTGATGAATCCTAGGCTGAGAGCCAGAAGATGAATTCGCTTGAGCGCGCGCTCTTCGAGACGATAATAGTAGTAATTCATTCGAAAAAAGATTTGATTTACCTAATAGAATTAATTGATCTAATTAAAATATAATCTGATATAAAACCAAGAATAAATGAAAATAGCACCATTGTAAGGACTAAAATAGGATTTCGTGTTAACTCCGAATATATTATACGGATAGTAAGCTGGGGATTCATAATAACGTAATTCAGAGTATAGGAGTAAACCGTCATATGGAATTTAATCTTGTAAAGGAAGAATATGGAAAATGAGACTATGAAGATGAAGAAATAGATAATTGCAAATCCTAGAAATATTTTCCAACGCATCTTGAATCATCCATTTAAATTGCTTGGGTATACTTTTTGGTGCGAGTAGTTGAATACCTTGAAATCTAAATTGTTAAAGAATGTAATAGTATACGTAGAAGAATATTCCAAGTAGTAGTGCGACAATCCATAGGGTTGCAGTTATCCTCATCCAATGAACTATCTTACGTGGATGCTTAAAAAGGAGGGTCACACCCAGTATCTCTGCTAAACTCCCGATCACAGCATGAAGCCAAGTTAAAAAAGAGCCGAACATATAAAATTTCTCAACTAAGAAGCTGGATAAAGTGAGTAAAGATCTCCCCATTATAATAAAGATGGAAAAAGCGTTCAATATTACAGCTAGACCCATTGAGAGGCGATGCCTCTTGAGATTCTTACTCTTTCCCTTGACATAATAGATCCCTATTAATATAAATGCGAATATTATAAACTGTAGAATTAGATTCGTATCAGATATTGTAATTTTTTTCACCTCTAAAATCATACTTTAGGTAATTTCTATCATCAGACACGTATGCTAATAGCAGGTTAATATAAAAACAGGGGAAATTTATTTTTTAGTATTTCTAACCATCAACATTGTTGTTGCTAGTGCTGAAAGGATTACTATTACTGGTATTGGAAGCTCCGGTATTTCTATTTGATCTGACCATCCACTCCATCCATGTAGATTACAATTGGCTCTCCCCTTAACGTTGGGTTTTCCTTGAATTTCTCCTAGCTCTAATTCTACTGTAAAAGGGTTACCATCCTGTGGTTGTAAGTTAAATTGCATAATTTGGCCTTCGACATCAACCTCAACAATATCAACATAATGGTTGGTACTTGGATTCGCATGTCTAATCTCAAGGCTGACTTTCCCCATAGAATCTTGAGAGACGTTTTCAATCTGTAGTATATCGGGTACATCTGCTCCAGCTCTCTTAGCGAAGGATGAAAAAAATGCGGTTGATAGAGCTGCAAACGAAATTGACTTTAAGAATCCTCTTCTACTTAAATGTCTCTCACTGGATTTATCCATACTAATACCACTTCTCAATATGTCAGGTCCTTTTTACTGTGATTATATTTAAAAGTATTGAAAGTTGCGGGTGGTGATTCGCACTCCTTAAATATTTATCCCAATTTACTTTTAAAAGTATCTTTAATGTATTCAAAAAAATTAGATTTTCTTTTTTAATCTCATTCCGAATAAGAATCTTAGTAGATTGATTTGTCTAATGGGCATTATTAGAATGCTTATGATGGCGAATGATGCTAAGACGATGATAAGGTATTTACCCATAACCAGTAAATTCAATCCGACAACATAAAACGCTATAGCAACAATAACAGTCTCGTGTAGGATATAGAACGGCAAGACAAGTTCATTGGAGATTTTTAGGAATCTGTTAGTGAAATTGAGGAGTTTGCG
>CAYFVN010000314.1:0-1878 GCA_964346575.1 uncultured Candidatus Bathyarchaeia archaeon | reverse complement strand
CAAGTTAGTAAAGGTACAACCCTAGGGCTAGTAGGCGAGTCTGGATGCGGAAAAACGACATTAGGAAAGGTAGTCATCAATCTCATCTCTGTCACCGGAGGCGAAATCTACTTCGATGGAAAGGACATCCTGAATATAGATAACCGCAGAGAAGAGCAAGAAGTTAGAAGGAAAATGCAGATAGTTTTTCAAGACCCGTTTGGATCACTTAATCCGTGGATGTCCATCGAGGATATTGTCGGTAGGCCGATTTCTATACATGGATTGCGAGAAGGAAGTGAAAAACTAAACAGAATCATTGAATTGCTTGAATTGGTAGGATTAGAGAGGAGCCATGTCACTAAACATCCACATGAATTTAGTGGAGGCCAGCGCCAAAGGATCGCAATAGCAAGGGCATTGGCATGTGAACCAGAATTTATCGTTTTAGACGAGCCTACCTCCGCGTTAGACGTTTCTGTTCAAGGGAAGATATTAACTCTACTGGTTGATCTACAGAAAAGACTTGACCTGGCATATCTATTCATCTCACATAACTTAGCCGTAGTTAATAACGTAAGCGATGCCGTTGCTATAATGTACCTAGGTAAAATCGTAGAGATCGCACCCCAAGAATCACTCTATGATACGAAACATCCGTATTCAAGAGCTTTACTTTCAGCCGTACCCTCGCCCAATCCGAAGTTAAAGAGGAAGAGGATCATTCTTAAGGGTAGTGTTCCCAGTCCAAGAAGTCCTCCCCCAGGTTGCAAGTTTCACACCAGATGTCCATATGTGGTGAAGAAATGCATGGAGGTAGAACCCCAACTGGAAAACTTCCACGACGGCCACCTTGTGGCTTGTCATAGATGGCAAGAAATTAAATTCGATTAATATACTTTAAAAACCAACGTTTAAGAGTTGAAATAATAGACTCTTTGTAGTCTCTCCGATATTAAATGGTTTTTTACTTCTAAAGTGGAATCGTCAACTAGTCCCCTGTTCAGCTTCGTGGATAAGCCGATACCCAATCTGCGGCTATTCTTCAGTTTCAACTTGCATAGACCGTCTAATGGACAGTGAGGCGAACACTAGACCATGAACCAAGTATGGGATACACATAGACACTGCTAAGGCGTAGGATAACCCCATGTAGACTATTAGAGTTCCCGAGATCACCGGAGCCACCGCGGCACAGGCGAAAGCCATGTTCTGAACGACGCCTGTAACAGATCCGAACACGGAAGGATCCGCTAGATCCTGTGCAGCTACAGTGGACAAATTCCAAAACGCGAAGGAGACGAAGCCCAACACAGCCGAGAAAGCTATACGTGCAGTAAACGGATAACCCGTGCTTAGATAGTAGATCAGACCTAGAAACGCAGCTGCTATACTGGCTACTGCCGTGATTCTACGCCTTCCAAGGCGGTCGGAAAACCAACCCAAAACTATAGCCCCCACCCCACCGGAGAAGGAATATAGCCCGAAGGTAAGCCCCGCTTCAGAGATTGAGAACTCATCAACATCCACTAAGAACTTTGCGGTCCAAGCTGCGGAGGATATAAGCCCCATATTGCAGACGGCCATCGCTATGGCTATAATGACGAGTTCCCTATTCATAAGTATGGATTTGATCGGTATTTTTGGTCTATCCTCTTGGCTTTGCCTGGTGTATGGGATACTCCATATGGCCGCAGAGCTTATTGAGCCCAAGGCCCCGAAGGCCAGCACGGGGATCCTCCAACCGTATCCCTCGGCTAGGAAGCCGGACACCAACGGCCCCAGAAAACCCCCGAAGGCCCAAGCGCTACTAGTTATACCTGAGAGGAATCCTCTTCTGGAGGGGATAACCTCACCGACATAGGAGTATAAAGGCGAGATGTATAAGCCAAGCCCGAT
>CAYFVN010000313.1:0-3010 GCA_964346575.1 uncultured Candidatus Bathyarchaeia archaeon | reverse complement strand
AAGCCAGACTATAAACGTCTTCGCTAGGCTTTAATGCCTGTAACTTTGACACTTAACATCTCACCGAGTCTATTGAGCATTAACGTATCGAACTTATACGAAGAATGTTTGGTTGTATTGATCGTAAGTAAGTTGACCTTCAAAGTTTTAACATTTTCATATTCGACAGGGGCAAGCATTTCAGTTTACATCATTGGTTCTGGCCCGGTCGTCTAGATAGGATGAATCTTTTCCTTGCGTTAGTACGTCCCCTGACTCTGGGTATCGTGGTCCTTCTTGGCCGCGCATCCAATTTTGGTGTCTGTGATCTAACCCTTCCTGCTTTGGTTATTGAACCGTGAGTTGGCATTTCTCGTCACCATACTCCTTTAACAGATTTCACGCAGAATACGTCTAATAAAGGTTTTGGAGCACTGCTCACATTTTATCCTCCTAAAGTTTTCAAACTAAAAATTCGTCAACCGAATAAACTCAACAACATAACTCGATCCTAATAGCTGGCGCGCGTTAAATGTCTCTCCTGATCTTGAGAAGGATATCACTGGATTTTAGTAAAAATCTAAGTATTTAACGGAACTATCCGACCGGAGTAGTCTCGATAAACTTTCCCTAGCTCCTCGCTCATATCTAGTAGTTTAGACAGCTCGAAGACAGGCCCATCCTTACATACTCGATAGCCTGCGATGGCGCAGCTACCGCATACGCCAACGCCACACTTCATTATACGTTCTAGGCTGGCTTGTAATGAAATATTATAAGAAAAGGCAAACTTCACGAGTTCAAGAATCATGAGCTCTGGACCGCAACAAAGGATCGAACTGATTCCCCCCTTCCGGATAAGCTTTTTCGCAAGTTTAACTGCAGATCCAGCGAATCCCACCGTTCCGTCGTCCGTTGCGGGGAGGACATCAACGCCGTACCCTTCAAACTCTTCTAAGAGTATGAGTTCCTTCCTCGTCTTGGCGCCTAAGACTAAGGTCACACTCCTCTTGGAAGACTCTTCAGATATGACCCGCCTCAGAGGGGTGACCCCAGTGCCACCAGCCACAACCAGTAGACTGTCCCTGTCATTAACCTTGAACCAAGTCCCATATGGCCCTCTGACACCAATCAGATCGCCCGGATGTAGCCTGTGAAGTTCCTCCGTAGCTTCACCCACGACTTTAACGACTATCTCAGCCGACCCTTCTATAGGGTCTTTGGTAACGCTCATCGGTATCTCATCTAACCCTGGAACCCACACCATGGCGAACTGTCCAGGTAGAGCCATTTCAAGCGTCTCATCATGGAAATGCAAAGACTTAACCGTAGGAGATCTTTCAACAATCCTTGTGATTTTAACAGCCCTCGGCCTATCTTCCTTACTTTCATCCATAACTTACTTATTTTATTCAGCTGACGCTAAAAGTGTAGCGGTTAACGCACGCTAAAAAGTAGCGTTTAATTACTATTTCTGTGTGGTATTTAGGGATCTTCAGCGTCTACGCCTGTAGCCACTGCCTCTGGAGTATCCTGATCCTCTACCTCTGTATCCAGAATCTCTATAGGGAGTTCTGAATCGCCGTTCCTGTTCGAACTGTTTTTCAGAGAGGTTGTTCTCAGTATTTACGTTCGATGGCCCCTCCTCTACCTGCTCGAAGCTGCCGTATCTACCTACGGTAAGTCTCATAGATCCCCTGAATAAGGAAATATACCCGTTCTTTACAGCTATATTTTGCTCCTCTTCCACTTTATCTATGTTGTCGTCCCACATGGTCATGTATACGCTTCCAGTTTCATCTCCGACTAGGAAATCCGATACTCTATGATGGCTTCCATCTGACCTGGAGATTGTCTCCCTTTCCTCTCCTTTAGAAACAACTTTTACGGTTATATTCACGTTCCTAGAATAAGGCTGGAGGTCTTGAACCTTAGAACCAGCTTCTTCGCCCGAACCCTCATCATAGCTCATATCTAATACTCAACCATATTTCGGTGAGTGCCATCTACACTTTTATCCACTTAAACTTTTCTATCCAACTTTTCAATACCTTACGTTAACAAACTGTGAAAAACATGAAACCGGGTTGTTTGGAGGTTGGAATTATTACTGAAATGATAAAGATGTCGAGGATGATTTCGCGACTCATTTGCACGCTTTAGATTGGATAGCCTACAGGGGGCAAACTCTTTAATTCGGAGAGAATGAAATTGGCTGATCCTCCATCACAGGTTTCGTCATAACATTGTTCTTGTACAAATTTTCTACTTAAATCATATCGCGCGCGTATTACTTCGTCGAATAGAATATTTTTCTTTTAGGATTCATATAACCTGCGTAACTGAGCTTTATACAGCTCTATGACTTCTTTAGTGGTTGTAGCATCTTCTGGACCTTTATCTCTACGTTGATTTCCTGTAAATCTCGGGAACCGTAAGGCAAGTCCAGAACCTTTCTTTATTTCGTCTCTACCACAGATATGCATTGGAGAGAGAGTTATCTCGTCAGCAGCAACCTCTAGAACTATCTCCGGTGTAAACCATGTATCCGGCTTCATGAGTGAGTTCACCCTTGGATGCCGCCTATCTATGCTAGAGCATTCAAGAAGTGACGGTATATTTGCGAGGTCTTCATCCGTGAACCCGCTTCCAAGCTTGCATACCGTCTCAAATACGTCTCTCTCTGGATTATAAGTCGTCATTAAGAGGGCACCATATGAGCCTGCGCGTCTTCCCCTTCCTCTAAAGGCTCCAACAACGGTGAGATCGAAAGTATCCGCAACCTCCACCTTATAAGAGCGTTTATATTTTATCCATTGCCATCCTCTAGCCCCTGCCTTATAAATGGAATCTTCACCAACCGATTTTACTAAAAGACCCTCACAACCCTCCGAGACGACTTGATCCATGTATCGGTCGAGTTCTTCCGGATCTTTTATTATCAATTGATGGGATATGTCTACCTTATCTGACGATTTCACAATGGACTCAAGGGTTCTTCGCCTTTTATTATACTTGCTCAAAGTGTAAT
>CAYFVN010000312.1:0-1582 GCA_964346575.1 uncultured Candidatus Bathyarchaeia archaeon | reverse complement strand
GAGCTTTACCAAACTCACTTAATACCTCTTCAACTACAAAATCGTCTAACCTCTCTTTAATTACACCTGTAAAACCTTCACTTCTAGTGGAGTAAACTTCCATACCAAGCTCCCTATCGATCATAGGAGGTTTAACTTGAAGACTCATAGCAGAGGTAGTCTCCCAGTCAGCCTGTCTATCCTGTCCGACGGTGCTGGACCTATTGCAAGACAAGTTACTGTGCCAGGGGGGATCTCGGTTAAGCCTTTATCTCTAATTAAAGTTTTAGGCAGGTCTCCGGCTTCAGCTAAATCTTCAAATTTAAACAGTTCATCTTCAGATCCTACTTTTAAAGCCACTTTACACTGTCCCTCATCCATCCATCCTCTCCACCAATCGAACCATCTCACCCTTGCCTCCTCCGCGGCTGATACCGCTCCATGAGCGACCTGAACTGCCGTCTTACCAAGGCTAATTCCAAGATCTATTACCAATATTACTTGTTTAAATCTATACTCCAATCTAGACACTCGAGAAGAAATAAAAGGCAGCTACGATTAAAATCTTTTATCGTGAAATTAATTAAAAGATGGTAAGTAAGAAATGCCATCCAAACCAAGTTATCCAAGAATTGTAGCATACCCTCCAGGCCCAAAGACACGTGAACTCATAAGACGTAACAGAGAAGTAACGTCGCCTTCCTTAGATAAGGGATTTCCACTAACAGTAGCTTCAGCTGAAGGACTTTATATATTTGATGCGGACGCTAACAGGTACATAGATTTAACTTCTGGATGGCTCACCGTAAATTTAGGTCATAGGCATTCCGAAGTAACGAGATCTATAAAGGATCAGATAGAAAAACTGGTAAGCTATCCGTACTATCGTTTCTATAACCAAAGAGCTACCGAACTCTCAGAAGAACTCATAAAAATTGTCCCTGGAAACTTCAAAAAGAAAGTACTCCTAACAGCATCAAGGGAAGATGCTGTAGAAGCAGCTTTAAAGATGGCCCAATGGAATACTCGACGTCACATATTTATGACTCATATAGGTAGCTATCACGGCGAATCCAATGCGAGCCTATCTTTAACATCCGATAAGGCTCGAAGACATATACATATTCCATCCCGAACAGGCGTAGTCCATATACCCTTCCCATATTGCTATCGGTGTCCATTAAAACATCGTAAAGAGAATTGTAAAGAATTACATTGCCTTGAAATGTTTGAAGTATACCTGGAAACAACTACCCCAGCACAGAATATTGCTGCGTTCGTATTAGAGCCGATCCAGGTATATAATGGTGTAATAATGCCTCCGGAGGGATATATGGAGAGGTTATGGAGAGCTCTTAAGGAGAATGGCATACCTCTTATCGTGAATGAAGGCTTTACAGCTCTAGGTAGGACGGGTTCATGGCTTGTTGTAGACCGCTGGAATATTGAGCCAGACGCCGTGATATTCGCGGAGAACCTTGCGTCGGGCCTTCCAATAACCGCTTTAACTGCTAGGGAAGACATGATGGACTGGTATCCTGGATCTCACTCCACAACTTTAGGGGGAAATCCCGTAGCAGTATCAGCAGCACTTGCCACGATA
>CAYFVN010000311.1:0-1804 GCA_964346575.1 uncultured Candidatus Bathyarchaeia archaeon | reverse complement strand
AGAGCGGGAAGCACGAAGGATATCCAGGAAATAGTCCGTCTCGCAAACGAGTATAAGATACCTATAGTCCCCCTAGGAGCTATGACCTCAGAGTATAGTGGTACTGTCCCTATGGAAGGGGGTATCATGCTTGACATGAGCGGGATGAAAAATATTGAAATAGACGAAGAGTTAATGACCGTCACGTTAGAACCCGGAGTGACGTGGGCCCAAGCCTACCGCGAGTTGACGCCGAAGGGATACTTGGTCGCCTACCAAGCTTCGCCAGGCAGCGTATCAATTTTAGGCACGACCAGCCAAGCAGGTACGCACCTCCCGATGGATAAACATTCAATCCCCCCGTATGGCGTGACCCAGTATTCTGACTTAACCATCGGGCTGGAAGTCGTTCTACCAAATGGTGAACTACTCGTCACCGGCTCTGCAGCATTGCCTGGAGCGAGACCAGAACGTGCCCGCGCGTATGGACCAGATGTGGGACACATTTTCTTAGGAGCGCAAGGAACGCTGGGAATAGTTGTTAAGCAGACCCTGCCCCTATGGCGGATTCCAGAAGCACGGCACATGGTGCAAGGCAACTTCAAAGACGAGAACTTCAAGGAATTAGCGAGAGCATTCTATAGAATATATGATGATAACTATAAGGGGCCAATATGGGCTGAGCGGGTATGGGCAATATATGATGGGACGCAGGAATCATTTGAATGGGAATTTTATGTGCAACTATACGGAGGTAAGGAAACTGTGGAATTTTACAGGAAACTCTCGGAGAAGATAATCAAAGAGGAGGGAGGCACGATTATCCCGAGTCCCCGTATACTCGAAGTCGAAACAGATTATAGCCCGCAAATGTATGAGGAGATGATATATTGGCGGCCTAGAGCAAACAGCATCGCTATGAGGCCACCCAATATAAGCGGGGTACGTCTTGGAACAGAAACAGTCCCTCACCAAAAACTGGCTGAGTTGCATGACGAGGTATTAAAGGTCCTTGCCAAACACGGCGTCCCACTGAGTAGAATGAGAAGAGGAATGGTAATGTCGTACTTTCGCAGCAGCGGACAAAGCTTCACTTTTAGTTATCAGTATGACCTTGATGACGCTGAGGAGGTGAGAAGGGCTAAAGCCATTAACGAGGAATGGGCGCGTGTCCTTGACGAACTGCTGGGACCTCCAGTTATGGTCGGTTGGTCTGCAGGACGGAGACCTCTTCCAAGGTATCGGTTTGGTCCATCGAGGGCAAGGGAATTTATGCCTCAGCTCGGAGAGTACTATAACTTATTAGTGAAATTGAAGCAGATGCTCGATCCCAACAGAATCATGAACCCAGGCAAACTCATGGACATAGAACCTTGAAGTGACGAGTGATAGTTTACCGAACTGTTAAGCTTGAAGTTACTTTATGAAACAGAACGGTTAAGAAGCATATCAAGATTAGTTAATTAGATATTGGAAACGCTTCGGGATTCGGGAACCCTAAAAATTTGATTGTTTTTTCTGCATTTCCGAAACAGCTTACTTCAATGCTGCTTGGAAAAGATGGTTTTAATTGGCTAAAAAAATCATAAAAATAAAAAGTTGAATTTATGTAGCTACAAGGATATCTTAAGATTTCCAAAGCTTTCCACAATCGTTGCATGAATATCTTTTTATCCCCAACCCTGAGGCGTACATCTTTGTATCTAGACCTCCGCATTCTGGACACTTCACCACCGCAGCCTCTTTTTTCTTACCTCTGAACCATGGCAACTTTTTTATCACCTCCTCTTTTTTCATAAAAAATCCGTTTATACGAGTATAATGT
>CAYFVN010000310.1:0-3674 GCA_964346575.1 uncultured Candidatus Bathyarchaeia archaeon | reverse complement strand
GATTATCTCCCTGGATTCTCCTATATCGAGGGGAACCACCCCCAACATGACTTTTATAGGAGACCCTTTATACGATTGTACTTCCACCCATACTACGCTGGAATCTAGGGTTGCTCCGTGGTTTGTAACGGTCACCTTTATCTTCATAGATTCGCCCGGATTGAATATAGACTTTGTTTCGTCGCCATCCGAATCTAGGATAACTACTGAATCTATATGCACGCTCGGGTAGGACGGATACTCTACGATAAATGTTGTATGGGTACGGGGTATTTTTCCATTGTATCTTGCAGTTGCATATATTAAATATGTTCCATTCAAAGTTTTTGCGGGTTCCCCCTCTAGAGTGAAGTAATCGTAGAATTCTCCTAACTCTTCGGTTCGAATGAAGTTGAAGTGGACTAGTTCACCTGCTGGATTTATGATCAATAAAAATATGTTTGCGTTGGGAATGGGTAGCCCAAAGGTTGTGGATAGGCTCCCTATTAATTCGACCTTATCTCGTAATTGGTATACGCTCTTATAAGTTCTTATAGATAGGTCTATTTCAGGGGTGTAGGTTCTGTTTGAAACGAGTTTTGATATGGCCGAAATAATAGTTATGGGTATTTTAACATAGCTCCTGGATCCGCCGAAGCTTATACCGACTATTGTAACGTAATATGTTCCTGGAGGAGAATCTTTGGGTGTTCGGATCGTCAACTTTGAGTTGAAGTCTGTTCTACCCGACCTAGGCGTTAATATCGCACGCTTCATCCACTCTGGAGGAAGGTCTTCAATTCTTAAAAATATTAGATCCCCATAATCGTCCTTATAGTCATCTTCGTCGTCATAAATCACCGACAGAACTTTTATATGGAATTTAACCACTTCGCCTGCTTTACAATCAGTTTCACTCGGCGTAGCCACTAATTTGAATTTAGGGATATACTCCTCATTCATCTCTTCCGGTGTGGATTGTTTTTTTGAGGATATGCTGACGGTAAGTAGCGACGTTAGCATTAATGTCAGTAAGAGTATTGGAGGTAGCTTGTGTTGCTGCATATTATTCATATTTAATCAATTAGAATTAATATTTAAATGTTTTCTTGTATTACAGATATACAATTTCCAAAACCTAAAAATACTAAAACGTGTAAATTCATTAAGATAGATGTGGGAGGCGTAAGACTTGAGCCAGAAAGGTGAAGAGACCCTATTCAAAGCATTAACCGAGATAACTCAAAACTTAGAAACGGTAATCCAGAAACTAGACCTAATCGCCGAGAAGATAGACTCCTTAAAACCTGTGAAATCGGAGAAAGAGGTTGAACTGAAAGACCTGCCAATGGACGTAACTACACTCCTATCTCTGTCTGACCATCTGAGGAAGACGGCCCTAGCCCTTTACACCGTAGGGGAAGCTACGGCAGATATGGTGGCGAGAGAGACCGGAAGAGCGAGAGCCGCTGAAAGCGACTATTTAAACCAGCTGGTATCACTAGGATATATAAAGAAGAGGAGGATCGGGAGAAAAGTATATTTCCAAATTTAGGGAATATGGAGATCAGAGACTTGAAAATAGCTGTAAGTTTACATTCCTATAAAGGTGGTACAGGGAAAACCACCATAGCGGCTAATGTAGCAGCCTTCTTAGCCAACACTGGCTATAAGATATGTATACTCGACTATGACTTCAGAGCTCCAAGCCTACATGTAATATTAAAGGAGCGGCCTAAAAAATGGATTAATGACTACTTAAATGGAAAATGTAGTCTAAAGGATATCCTTCAAAACATTTCGGAAAAGTATAATTTTAAAGGTGAACTAGTAGCCGGCTTCGCTAACCCATCCTCGGATGCCCTGAGAGACATGCTGGGTAAAGATAGAAAGTGGGAGATGGAATCTCTAAAGAGGACCATAAAGGCGAAGAGATCGATCTTGGATGATATGGGTTATGACCTTCTAATCTTAGATACAAGTCCGGGCATTCAATATTCCTCAATAAACGCTGTAGTCGGATCAGACCAAGTCATTTTAGTCATGAAGGCAGATGAATTTGACTTAGAGGGCACTCAGGAGCTGGTTAGAGGGGTATATACGCCTTTAGGCCGTAAAGCCATACTCGTCATAAATAAGATACCTCTAAAAGAAGTTGGGAGAGATCTAACTAATCAGACAGTATCCCGTATCGGAAAGACTTTAAACCTAAAGGTTTTGGGGGTACTTCCATGCGATTGCCTGCTAATGTTTGAAGGGGGTAAACGTCTCATTGTAGTTGAGGATAAGGATCACCCATTCTCTAAGGTTGTAGAGAAAGTTGCTGAAAACATTATAGCTTTGCCTCATACTCTCTCTTAAGCCGCTCGTAGGTCTCATCGTCGATCTTCCCTAAAGCCTTCAATTCTTCTAGTTTAGCTATGGCCCTAGCGGTGGACATATAGCTCAAATCTACTCCCTTCCTCTTACGTCTTAGTCTCATTACCAATATTACAGAGGCAATTATTCCGCTCAGAAATACTCCTATAATAATATAGAAAACGTTTTGAAGTGGGAGTTCGAATTCGACCTCCTGTTCACTCTCATCCGAGACTGTTGTTAGCCTAGTGACCTCTTCAACCTTTAAAATAGACAGGGTGAAATTTGTATGTCGAATCTTTCCATCAGTTATTCCTGCAATAGTTACATTATAAATGCCTTGGGGCGCAGTACTTGAAACGTTCAAATAGAGGGTTGCATTGCCTTCAGGCTTTATTTGGATGGGAATCAGATTACATTTAACGAACTTGGGACAGGTTACTAACCTTAAGGATATCTCTTCAGGATACCCCGGGACGGCTTCCACAGTAACGTTACCTGCTTCACCAGGCTTTAACTCTAGAAATTTGGGGGAAACCAACAAATTGAAATCTGCGTATAATGTGAAAGGTATCTCTAAACGTGTATCTTCATAACCCATCTTACTCGCAGTTAAGTATAGGGAATAGTTTCCAGGAATAGCCTCTGCTTCCAAGATAAATTCATCGTGAAAATGCCCAGTCTCATTCGTGTAGGTTAATGCTATATGTACACTTTCTTCGTTCGGATCGCTCACTTGTACTGATACTAAAGAGTCGCGTACACCTTCACCGTCTTCCATGACCCTACCTTGCATTGTTATAACTTTTGAAGAGTCTTGAGACTTGTGCATAAGTTTAACAGAAACTTTGAGCTTCTCCAATTTTTGAGAAGCTACATACCAATCCGACGAAATTGGAGATATAATCAGTAAGATAAGGATCGATGCTAAGAGAAGCTTGTACAATTATGAATCACCTCAAAGGTCTTATTGGGATTCAATTTTCCAACTAGGAGTTTGCGACCCGAAGTTATAGCCAAAGCACTTTCAATATCTCCGTCAATGATATCTTTCAAATTCCCATCATTATCCCGCACATGGTTCTATAAACATTATACTTATGTGTCCTTCTCTTTTGCTCAGTGCTCTCTCCTTCAACAGCATCAGCCCATTCCCAGTTAAAGCGAGCGCTATTTTGGATTCATTGTATAATCATATTTTTATGCAACGAATCTGTGGATGTTGCAGGATTTTATGTTTTACTGTTGTGTGCCTGAGTCTACCCTAAACGACTCTCCTACTCTTCTACCGGATTCACACATACGTACAGTATGTTGCTTCCCCGTAGGACAATTCT
>CAYFVN010000309.1:0-5613 GCA_964346575.1 uncultured Candidatus Bathyarchaeia archaeon | reverse complement strand
CAGGAACTCCAGGTCTTAAGGTTGGAAATCTCAGAGTTAAGAGACATGGTTGAGAGGTTAAAACATGAACTTAGACAGTTGAAAGAGACAAGCGAAACTGCTACGACGAGAAAAGAAGTTAAAGAGGTTAAACCATTAGAGATGAAGGTTTCCACTTCACAGTTCTCTGGCCTTCCATCGTTCTTCCAGGCTAACCCGTGGCTCTCAGTCCTATCGCAGAGGGGGAAGGAAACGGGAGAAATTGCGAGCTAGAACTATACGCAAACTCACAGAGAGGCCTATACGTAGAATAAAGATAGTTATGGATGTAGAGGATCCCCTAAAACCGGAGTTACCTTTAGAGGAATTTATCAGAATCCATGCTAAAGACCCGTCTCCCCAAAGGAATAGGATAGCGACCATTGAAGTGGTAACTTGCTCCGAAGATATACAGCCGGTACTAGTAACTGAATGCGGAACTTGCTCTAAATTCATTAGAAGATTCGGTGATATCATATATTGTAAAAAGGCTACGAGCATAGAATATTGAAAGAAGAAAAGTGATCAATCGCCTATGTTCAGAGTTGGCGTCCACATCTCAATAGCCGGATCAATCGACTTAGCAGTGGATAGGGCGGTGGAAAAGAGATGCAACGTCTTCCAGATGTTTACCAGGAACCCGAGAGGATGGGGTTATAACCCATTACCCGAAGAGGAGACCCGACGTTTCAAGGAGAAGTTGTCTAGAATCGATATATCGCCTATAGTGGCCCATATGCCTTACTTACCGAACCCAGCTTCTCCAAGAGATGATGTATACCTGAGATCTAAGGAGTCGCTAAAGGCCGAGCTTGCTCGTTGTTCAGCTTTAGATATACCTTTCTTAGTCACTCATCTAGGTAGTCACTTGGGCGAAGGTAAAGAAGGAGGGTTTGATAGGATTGTAGCTGCTGTAAATGAGAGCCTAGAAGAGGATGACGGTAAAGTAACCTTATTATTGGAGAACACTGCAGGAACGAAGAACAGTATGGGTACAACCTTCCAGGATATTCAATCCATACTCGAACGGATGACTACGCCAGACCGTGTCGCGGTATGCTTCGATACATGCCATGCATTCGCGGCTGGATACGACCTGAAATCCGAGGATGCTGTGGAATCCACCATGAACGATTTTAACAGAGTCATTGGAATTAACCGCCTAAAGGTCATACATTTAAACGATTCCAAGGGTGATTTAGGCTCGAACATAGATCGTCATGAACATATTGGGTTGGGCAAGATAGGTAGAGAAGGAATTAGGGCAATGATCTCTTACAACAACTTTAAATACCTTCCATTCATCTTAGAGACACCTGTTGATTCTAGAACAAGTGATAGGGAGAACTTGGAAGAGGTAAGTAGGATAGCCGCCGAGATAGGAGTAAGATAAATCGGGCTGAGAAAGATATAAAACTTGATTCTCGGCGTTTATGACTAGGGTGAAGGCTTTAAGATGGGTAATGGTGGGAGCGTATCGGGGCACATACTCGCTATGTCCTTAGGTGTACTCGCCCTCCTGTTCTTGGGAGTATACCTCCGACTGCTTTTAAGAGGTGGAGGACTACTTGGAGTGGTTCTAGCAGCCTTAGCCGGTGTATTACTCGTATACTGGATAAGGGAGGTTACGCAGATGTTCAAAACTAGAGAGAAGGCTCATCCAGTAGAGAGATGGGATGTGGATGTAATAGAGGATTCAAATGACATAACCATAGTTGCGAGAATACCTGACCCATGCGAGAAGGTGGCTTTGTTCCTGAAGGGCAGGGTTCTCAAAATCAAAGGTGAAAGCGATCTCAAACTCGATATACCACTCAAGGAAGACGTGAAGATCTCAAGTTCAACCTATAAGAATAGAGTATTACAAGTCAAGCTTAGAAAAGTTATCGGCGGGAGAGGAGAGAAATAACGGCGCAAGCTGACCGCAGGAATAAAACACTTCACTAAAGACGAATGAGAACGAGCTTAAGGAAGTATTCTCGGTTTTGTAAAGCGGTTGGATTATCGCTCTTCGCGTATATATCCTAGATCAACTCTATCTCTATGTATACGTCTTCTGGTGTTTTGATGCGCATCAGTCTCTTTAGGAATCTCTCATTTGGGTCTACATCTATTAGTCGTTTATGGATTCTCATCTCCCATTTATCCCAGGTGTGGGTACCTTCCCCACATGGAGACTTGCGTGTAGGTACGGTCAAACGTTTTGTGGGTAGGGGTATTGGACCACTCAGTTTGACTCCTGCTTTCTCCGCCGTCTCCTTAATCTCGGAGCAGATAGAGTTTAAGTCACGGGGGTCCGTGCTTGATAGTTTTATTCTTGCCTTGCTGACCATAGGTAACCGCCCTTTGAATTGACACTTAAAGTTTTGGGTAGACCCTATGAGAGGGCAGGTTTAACCTTTCTCTGTGATCTCTTCGACTACGCCTACAGCGATGGTTGTGCCCATATCTCTAATTGCGAATCTACCGAGTTGGGGTATGTCTTTGAACGGCTCTACGACTAAGGGACTTACTGGACGGAATTTTATGACTGCCCCGTCTCCCGTCTTAAGGAAGGATGGATTTTTCTCGATTGCCTGACCGGTTCTAGGATCGACCTTCTGTAAGAGTTCAACTAAGGTCGCGGCTACAGTAGCCGTGTGGGCGTGGAGTACCGGGGTGTATCCTTGTGCTATGGCGGTTGGGTGATGTATGATTATGATCCTCCCAGTAAATTCCTTCGCAACGTTTGGGGGTTTGTCTAGATGACCTGCCACGTCGCCTCTATGGATCTCGTTTTTTGCTACTCCCCTCACGTTGAACCCTATGTTATCGCCTGGCTCTGCTTGTGGTATATTGACGTGGTGCATCTCTATCGATTTCAGTTCCCCCTTCTTGTTCGATGGCATGAATATGATTTCATCGTCTTGCTTCAATATTCCAGTTTCAACCCTCCCTACGGGGACTGTTCCTACGCCTGTGATTGAGTATACGTCTTGGACCGGTATTCTCAGCGGCTTGTCTGTAGGTTTTGGTGGGGGCTGGAATTTATCTAAGGCCTCTATCAGGGTTGCGCCTTCATACCACTTCGTTTCGGAGCTTGAATCCGTGAGATTGTCGCCTTGCCATCCAGATGTGGGTACGAAGTCCACCTTGGATACGTCATATCCCACCGTTTTCAAGAGGACTTCCAGCTCTTTAAGGCACTCATCGTAACGCTCCTTCGAGTATTTGACTGTAGGGTCATCCATCTTATTTATAGAGACTACCAACTGGTCGACGCCCAACGTCTTGGCTAGGTACGCATGCTCCCTAGTCTGGCCGCCTGGACCAACTCCTACCTCGAATTCGCCCTTCTTTGCGGATACCACCAACAACGCTACGTCGGCTTGACTTGCACCCGTTATCATATTCTTTATAAAGTCTCTATGGCCTGGGGCATCTATGATGGTATAGTATACCTTCGGGGTTTCAAAGTTCTGGTACGCTAAGTCTATTGTTAAGCCTCTTTCACGTTCCTCCTTAAGCCTGTCCAAGACGAAGGCGAACTTGAAGGTTTCACCAATTCCAGTCTTGGTGGCCTCCTTCTCGTAGTCCTGTATCGTCTTATCGTCGATGTATCCTGTCTTGTGTAGCACATGACCCGTCAGGGTGCTCTTGCCGTGGTCTACATGGCCTATTACTACCAGGTTTAGATGGGGTTTCTTCTCAGAGCTCATCGACTATCCTCCTTTAGATTTCCGAACTTGTAAAGTTAAGTTACATAACCGATATTTAAGCATTGGTGAAAAAATCTCGAGGGGTAACGGTTTAAACCGAAAACGCCGAGATTTAGTGAGTGCTAGGTGTGTATGTGCATAACTATTAGAAATCTAGCTTATGCGTTAATTACAAGTTCATTAGACCTTGCTTTATTTTATCGGTACGTATATCTCCGTTAGGGCTTCCTCTAACCCAACTTCTCTTGGGTCATTCAAATAGACCTCTCTAATGGGACCAGCAACTAATTGTGGTTTAACGTAAACAACAGTCACTTCTCCCATTTTAACCAACCCACATACTTGCGCGTTCCACAAGGATTTATACTTAGTTGTTGGCGCCGCCGGAAGGATTTGAACCTTCGACCAACGGGTTAACAGCTTCAGCCTCGACTTGTCGAGTCCGCTGCTCTACCACTGAGCTTTCGCCCACCATTTTCCTCTTCCCAGTCTTTGAATTTGGTAAACGGCGGCTAAGAGATTCGGCGGCGTCTCTTCTCTCTAAACCAGTCCGGCCATAATATTAAATTTACTTTTAGATTATGTGATTACTTGAGGACTTTTTCAGGCTTACTCTACGTGTACTCTCAGTAGGTCTATATCTTCCTTCAATTTAGGCGATGAGTTAAGTAGATCTCTCACAGTGCGTGTTACGTCTCTTGACTGGGTTACGTATCTGCTCACTATGGCGAGGGCGGTCCCCTCCTGGATTAGAAGCGGAATGTTTTCATTCGTTACGTCTCCTTGTACCCCTATCAATAGCTTCGAGCCTTTGAAACTCCTCTTTAAGATTTTAATCTGACCTATTATCGTTTCATTCGGTAAGTCGCTTGGCTTATGTAGTATTACCCCATCAGGCAGCTCTTCAAGGAGTTTAAGCTTCTCGACTGGTTTTTCTACTCCTGTCATGTCGAGGAAGCTGTATATCCCCAATCGCCTCGCCTCGTATATGAAGCTGTCCAATGTCTCTTTTGTAGCTGGCCCCGCTCCTACCACGCCGTCAGCCGTCTCGTTAAAGGCCTCGTCTACCTCAACCTTTGCGACATCCAAGGTCTTCAAATCCGCCATGACGAACACGTCTCTCCTTATCTTTCTGAACTCTCCGATGACTTTAGCTCCAAAAGCCTTTATGATCTGAGCCCCTATCTCGAAGGTTATCTTATCGCTGGGAGGTATCTCCAGAGCAACCTGCCTCATCATCTCTAAATTGGGCACATCGAACGCAATCTGAAGGTATGGAGGGATCCAAAGCCTATGGAGCATACGTGTACCAAATAAGGGATGTACTGCCCTATCCTTCTCGTACATTAGTCTATCCAGTGAAGGATAGCTGGCCATAGCTCTCCTCAAGGCCAGCTTCGTAGCTCCATAATTGTAGTGGAAAATTTTACGATCGTCCTTCGCCTCCGGGTGGATGAATACGCCGCATATGATGACCCACTCATCCAACTTATCATCCGGTATTATCCTCTCCTCAACAGCGTCAGCAACTGCTTTAGCAACCGCGTATTGAGCAGGTCCAAATATTCTTCCAGCTTGCCCCATATTCTTAACAGTGACCTTAGGTACGATCAATGTCGGGGGCTTGGAAATTAGATTGGGCCTTATAACAGCAAGCAAAGGCGTATGTCCTAATGATGGGCTTGCCAATCCAGTAGCGAAAGCCTGCCCAACAGCTCCCTCTCGATCCCCCATGACCAGATCTACATGAGCGACTTCAGCACCCTCACCCAGCAGAGCCTCACCCAACATATAAACCAAACAATCACCACACTCAGACAACAACAATAAACCTTCTGCCACTATAAAAAACTAACCGTCTAGAAACCACGAAAACCCTATAAGACACCTATACAAT
>CAYFVN010000308.1:0-5008 GCA_964346575.1 uncultured Candidatus Bathyarchaeia archaeon | reverse complement strand
AACGTGCTTAAAGAGGTCCTCGAGTCCAAGGGTCTTATATCCTATGAATAAGCGATTTCAATTGCTTACCATCAATAGGAAAAAAAGAAAAAGCGCGATTTACACCCCTATCCTCCTCCGCAATATAAGAAATAGCGGTATGATGTAAAATCATTATTATAGCGCGCGCGCTCTCTAATTAGATAAATCCTAATATTATCCAAATAAAATAGTCTTGACTTTGTGGACGAACTCATATTTATTACGCTGGTAGAGAAGGTATCTCGATTTTTTTATATAGCTTTAAGTAATACATAGCTAACTAGTTAATTAAATTTCTAATTCAACCTACGCATACAGCAAGTAGTAAGCTAGCTAGCTGGCACTCTATTTTGATCTCACTGAATTGATTGGAGTTGCATTAACCATCTATGCTAATAAAAAGGCGTAACACAAAATTTTTACTGATAAATATGTACCGGGGTCCCACTCCCCACACTAGAAATACGCCTGGAGAGGTAAAATTTTCATCAAGTAAATAATATTAAAGAGAACTGAATTTCAATTTCAGATTACGTCCCCGGCTCCAAAATTGAAGTTCAGAATCCGTATTTTTAAACTACTATCTGTTTTTATGATTCGCAAAATCTTTTATAAGTCTTAAAGCCTCTTCAGTTGGGCTTCTATTCGAAGGCATAATCTCCGTAAACCTATTTTCCAAATTTTTCTGGATAGCGTTCTCGATGGCTTTCCGAAGGGTGGAAGCGTTAAGCCATTCTTGTCCCAATATCTCGCCAAATCCAAGCTCTTTAACTCGTTTGGCGTTACTAATCTGCTCGTTCTGTCTTGGTATAGGTATCAGGACCATTGGTTTCCCATAGGATATAGCTTTAACAATCGTACCATGACCTGCTCTACTCACCACTACATCGCACGCCTTGAGTAAAGTATACAAAAGCTCGTCCTCTACCCATGGAAAAATGACGAGGTTATTAAGGCGACTTGTTGCCGAATGTTTTGTAGGCTCTCCCTCCGTAATGGCAAATTGAAACTCATGGATGTCCTGAGCCATATCCATTACTCTGGAAACCAAAATTCTTCTTTCATATCTTGGACCGCTTATAGGTACATATACGAGAGGTTTATCCTCTCTAATGCCGAGCTCCCTTTTTAGCCTAAGCCTTCCGGCAATATTCCGTTTAACCTCAACCAGTGGACCTATAAACCTTACTTTTCGTTTATGACGTACAACTGTCCCTAAATTATACAATGAGATTGTGGATGGAGGAGGGAAATCCGGTATCAGTATTAAATCACTTAGAGACCATATGTATTCGAGAATATGCTTCAAGAAGTACAGTGAGACTCTGAACATAAGTTGTACAATCCTTCCCATGGTGGATCTTGAATACTCCATCTCTTTAGATACTTTGATACTTACCTGGTTGATGAGTAGGATTGTGGGAAAACCCAGAATCTTAGCTGCCAAAATGGTTGATGCCCTAGAGTCGGAGAATATTACATCGGGCTTCAAAGCTTTGAGATGTCTAACCTCATCCCTTATCTGACACAGTAACTTTCTGAAACCTAAAGACATGCCTAGAGAGATGGTGGTGGCCTTGTAGTCGACCATCCCCTCGCTGTCCACGCCATAGGTTAGTGGTGTAACTCTTAAAACTTGAAATCCTCTACGCCTCGCATAGTCCAAACCGTCCAGATAGGTAGAGAATACAACCTGCCAACCCTCCTTCGCAAGGTTCTCTGCTATCGTCTCGCACCGTTTTACGTGGCCTAGACCTGTACCATTCACAGCGAAGTACGCCTTCAAGTTTAAATCCTCGCATTAAGGTCTCAAGTTTAAACCTCGCTGTGCTCAACCCTCTTAACCTTGCCTCTGGGCGTCTCCTCCGAGAATATCAGAGCTTGGAACTTGCTTATCTTAGTGTCTGGCGTCAACCATGCATCGGGAGTTAAACCCGCCTTCATACAACAGTTGCTCAGGAACTCCTCCGAATCCATGTTCCACTCCAAAGCTACTTGGGGGAGGAGAAGTCCGTTGAACATTCTCTTACTTACTATCAAGCCATCAACACCAATCTTCACATGCCTTGGATAATCTAAAGGATTACTCACCTTTACCTCTTGAGGGGGAGTTAAGATGCTTATTTCGATCACTATGGATCTTTCAAGCTCATCTAATGTTACACTTGGAAACCTAGGATCAGCTGTCGCAGCGTCTATTGAAGCCTCTATAATGGCTTCCATTAGAGGTTTGATCGGATAGGGTATGCCTATACACCCCCTTAAACCACGGTCTACACCCCAGAGGTTCAACGTTACAAAGACTCCGGCTTTCACCTTGAGTCTATCGCTTTTTCCATCGGGGGGGCCAATCTTTACGCGGTCTTTAAGCCACTCCCTGATGCTCCCTCGAGCCAGTCTGACCAGAAATTTCCCCTCTTCTAGGCTTAGATCTAGCTTCGTCATTACGTTCGGCCACCAGCTCAGCACTTTTCTTCAAAGTGGCTGAGATGTTTCTCCAGTGACTTCCCCTCCAATATATCTTTTTGCAGGTATTATTAGGACATATCCAATATTCGTCATATCGCTCGTAGCTTCGTGGAGGAATTTCACTTTCAACCTTCTCCTTTGAAGCCTCCCTTAGTGGTTCACCGCATCTTGGACATCTGGAAGCATTAGGGTCAAATTCCAAGGATATTCCATACCGTTCTGCAAGTAGTCCTATCTTTCTATGGATGGGCTCCACATCAATTAGACATGCCTCCACACCACTTGATAAAGCATTCCTGAGGAGGTCTTCATCCGAAGTCAATAGTATTCGCCTCTCCTTCTGAGCCTTCTCTATTAGTATATTGTCAGATAGGTCCTTACCGTATGCCGCATCTACGCCTAATAACCTTAGCCATCTAGCCAGTTTACCTAGCATCCCGTTTAACAGGAATTTTCTCTGCAAGCCTTAACCACCTTTCCAGTATTTGGTACGGCCTTGATCTCACCCTCTTCAGTCACTAAGTTTCCGTTTACAAAAGTGGCTATGGGTTTTCCCCTACATTTGAAGCCTGAGAAGGGCGAGTATTTAGCTTTAGATTCGAAGGATTTTGGATCTATTGTATGCTCTGAGTTGAGATCTACGACAGTCAAATCGCCTTCGAAACCCTTTTTTATGAAGCCTTTACCTTTAAGGTTGAATATGGCTGCAGGCCTCTCAGCCAATAGCCTTACCAAATCTTCAAGTCTGAGCATCCCACGGTTTAAAAATGTAATTAGCAGAGAGAGCGTAGTATCTAAACCGGGTATACCAGGTGGAACTGTCCAAATATTTCTTCTGAGCTTCTCCTCCAAGGAGTGTGGAGCATGATCGCTTCCTATTGTGTCTATCCTATCGTGGGATAAACTCTCCCACAAAGCCTCTAAATCGCTTTTGCTTCGGAAAGGAGGCAGAGTCAACCCCAACGATCCGATCCTGGTTAGATCCCTATAGGTTAGCATAAGATGGTGTGGAGTCACCTCAATTGTACAGCCAATCCCCCTCGAGCGGGCGGCTTCTATGTCCCTTAAAGCCTCTTCAGAACTCACATGGCAGAAGTGAATCTTGGCGGTGTTCCTTGAAGCTTTAAGGGCTTCTCTTACACCTTCCACCTCCGCCTTGGTTGAATGCACTTGAAGAAAAGCTTCTAGGGAATTTATCTTATTCGTCCGTTTATAGGCCTCATCTATTACGCGGTTGCTCTCAGCGTGGACAGTCATAGGGACACCAGCATCTCCACAGAGATGCGCCATAAACTCTAGTTTGGTATCATTCTCCAGCTCTGGCATGTAAAACTTCACGGAGACGGCACCCAGTTTAAACATTCCCTCTAGCCCCGCAGCATCTCTAGGAGGGTACACGTGGAATCCTACATCAACCACCGCATTCTTAGAAGCCTCCTCCATCTTGGCTTTCAAACGTTCAGGAGAATCAGTAGGGGGATCCGTGTTAGGCATATCTAAAACTGTCGTGAAGCCGCCCTTAGCCGCTGCACACGTACCCGTATAGAAATCCTCTTTATAGGAGAAGTTTAATCCTCGAAGATGGACATGGCAGTCTATAAGCCCAGGTAAGATGACAGCCCCTGAACGTTTAAAGATGTTTGAGGCCTTAGGAAGACTTGAAAGCCTGCCCACTTTGAATATCTTACCTTCGTTGATGGATACACCTCCTTCCACTAAGCCTTTATCGTGTAGGTATATTTTGCCTATGACGTTCCAGTCAGCTTCCATCAACCTTCCATCCTAACTATAGACTCTCGAAGGATCGATCTTCACCTCCGCCCCGAGCTACACGTATTATTTGCGACTTACCTAGAGGGAGGAAACGTTGGATCTCAACTATATCTAAACCCTTCATGGTAGTCTTAAGTTCGTCGTGTAAATTCTCTGAGAGCGCCTTCTTAATCTCTTTGGCAATTCTTCCAGGAGGCGTATCGCCAGGCATCAATTCGATGAATTTTAGGCTATGCCTATCGACGGCCTGGGTGGGGCCTCCTATAACCTCTAGGACTCCTCCTTCTGCGTTTATACCTATAGCCAACCTCAAGTTAACACCCCTCAGATAATTCCTTGATCCATAAATCATGTACATACCCTTCCTTAGATACTCCCCGGACGGAGCTTTCTTACTAACTTGATCAGGTTTTACCCAGTATACATCCATTGAAGTGATGCCCTCTCTCCAGGCCCTGCTATAGGAAGCCGTAGAAACTGCTGCCTCCCGTATTGTAGCCTCACCTGCATGTTCTTTTTCTTCATTCCTCACGATTGTGAATGGGGCTCCGTAAACCTCCGCGTGAAAAACCAAGTCGTGAGGTTCCATGTACTTTTTGATTAGAATCTCGTTTGTGACGGCGTCCTTTCCTCCAACCACTAAGAAGTCTTCTGATGTGTGGAACCACCAGAATTTTTCATACCAGGCTTTCTTCCTTTCCTTTTTAATTGGCTTGGCGGTCTTCTTTGCAGCAACCTCTTTTTG
>CAYFVN010000307.1:0-2645 GCA_964346575.1 uncultured Candidatus Bathyarchaeia archaeon | reverse complement strand
TGCCTAAAGTGGTGTGCGCAAACGCTGGAACCGCCGACAAAGCGGCCGAAAAGACGAATAACGCCACCATAAAAGCCGCCATAAATCGCTTACTCATAAAGTAACACCTCTAAATTTCCCTTTCCCTATTCCTTTACTCTATCTTTTTTATATAGGTGTACCTCCCTATCTAAAGGGTGGCTTACGATCTCAACGTTTTAGGCCAAGTCATATTTAAAGCAATGTGTCGAAACTCGATATATCGAGGCCCGATATGTGGTCTATTAGGTGTGGTAATTGGCATTGGGGGAGCCTACCTTCTGGGAGGTTTTCTACCAATTGGTTTTGGAAGAGCAGCGGCAGGCGGCATTACGCCCATATTTCACTACTCCGATCTGCTTTACGTCTGGCTGATCTCCTTTACGCTTAGCATCTTCGCCGGGATATATCCTGCTTGGAGAGCGTCGAAGCTTAGCCCCCTGGAAGCGCTAAGGAAAGAGTAAGGTAATCATGAAAGACAGGGATAACAATGACGAAGCAGAAGCTATTCAAAACCGTCTCCTCTATAGCATTGACATTGATCATCTTCTTCTCAACCATCACTCCAGCAATATCCCCAGAAGACGAGGTCACCCTCTACCCCGGACTATACGATTATAAGCTGGGGGAAGGTTTTCCAAGGGAAGACAGTGTCAAACTAGACCACCGTAAAAGCACCGTTCTAACGGATTCCGCAGGGGAACTGTTGTTCAACGTGACCTTAACCACATTCAACTATACGAGCGGAAACGATCAAGATAACATAAGAAAATCGATCTCCATCTACATTCCACCGGAATTCACCGTAAAAAACGGAGTGGAATCCGTATGGACAAGCTTCACCAACGACTACTCAAGCATATCCCTCAGAACAGCCTCTTCTAACGATCCCATAGCCCCCAATTGGTCTGTACTAAGCATCCCCAATCTCAACATCACCAAATCGTTGGAAGACGTCAAGAATAGGATCTTCATCGAGAACAAGACGCAGTACGTTAGGATATTCGACGTCAATTCACCCGACGTCGCCGGACGATACTTCTTCAAGGTCTTCATCACTATCGGAAAATTGACTTACTCTATCGGCCAACACAATTTTCCGACGATAGTGGTCAAGGCGGCTCTGAACCCAGCCTATATCTCGGGCGTTGTTAGGTACGGCGATATCAGGTTTCCGAGTCTGTATGGGAGACCCTTAGACTCAACCGTTCACCCGGACGGCATTGCGCTTTTACCTCTAGGATACGGTGGGAAAGTCTACGCGGAGGGACTTACAGCCGAAGGAGAATCTGTTAGGGCTCAAGCATACTTCAACTCGACCGCTGGAGGAAGATATACCCTGTACGGCCTCGCGGAGGCCACGTATAACATCACCGTTCAAGCCGCTGGCTACCACCCCCAGAGGTTTCTGGAGGTTGTCACCGTGGCCGCGGGCCAATCGCTTGAGGACTTTGACTTTTATCTAACCGAAGGGGTAAACATAACCGGAACATTATATTCAAAACATGGATTCGGAGAGGTTCCGTGGGGATACTCCTACAATCTAACACGCGACGAGGTTAGGAGAACCATCAGAGTAGACGTGACCGATCTCGACGAGAACATCGTCGCGAGCTCACCACTGAGGCTCTACGATAAGGAATCGCTTATTTTTAGGCCTCGAGACACCCTCGACCCACATAGCGCCGAATACCATTTTTCTATTGGGAGAGAGGTCTCTTTCGACGGTCACATACCACAAGACTATGCAAACTACACTTCAGGCATCCCGTCTGGAGACTATTATGTGAAAGCGCACGCGGCAGGCTACATCCAGCTTGACCCGACGGTTGTTCACGTTAACAACAGCACCAGGAAGGTGAAGACGTGGATAGACCTTCAGAGATCGAGCTACTTCGAGATAACTGTACACTTCAAAGATAGACGGGAAAGCATTAAATCTACACCTACGATCGTCGGTGGACATCTGTATCTTGAGATTTTAGACGTGGCTGGCGCCGTGGCGGGTTTCAATATTTCCCATGTTCCCAAGGGCTCCACAAACTTCACTATGCAGGTTCGAGGTGTCGACATCTGGAATCGATTGATTTCAGATTCGAGTAAGAGGATGGCATGGGCCTATTCGAATGACTGTGGACTTCTACTTGGGACATACACGATTAACGCGTTATTCATGAATCGGACCGTCGACTTCTTGGCGATAAACGCCTTGCTTCTTCCTTCTCCTGAGTTGAGGGCTGTATATCCGACGACTACCGAACCGCTCGTTGCGGCGTATCCGTCTGAAACGTTGGAGGAGACCAACAGGGAGACGCCCGTATACCTGCAGCTTGACATGGTTAAAGGCTCGGCGGGCGGTTTCTGTGACAGCGCTAGTGAATTGAGCTTTGACCTGGTACTGGGAGGAGGATTCGATCTGACGCTTTATCCGGTCGACTGGCAAAGGCCGCCTACAAATAGAGAGTGGGCACACCCAGGCTCTGGAATAAGAGTGGACATATTCACGTTTGAAGGCGATCTAATAGATACCGTTCGCAGCAGACAGCCTCCTACAGGCAGGAGCATCTCCATTTCAACTCTAGGGGAGATAAGATGGGAGGATGGAACCACGTTCTTCGGAAGAGCGT
>CAYFVN010000306.1:0-3729 GCA_964346575.1 uncultured Candidatus Bathyarchaeia archaeon | reverse complement strand
AACAAATAGCTTCGTTCTCCCCGAAGTAGGGAGATGGGAGATGGTCTTTCTAAGCTACGGCCTCATAGGCTTTCTCATAGCACTTCTTTGGGTACTCTTGGGGAAGAGCTCCCCAAAGGGGGAAATTGAGGCTGAGAGAATCCCTAGATTGGGAGAGGGCATGAAGGAGATCTTAAAGCTTAGATCCGTGTGGATCATCGTCATCATTGGAGTGGCGGGATTCCTAGTACCCCACGGCCTCCGGAACTGGATGCCAAGGATATTGGAGATTAAAGGATACACTGCAATAGAAGCTGGCTTCCTCACGTCCCTCCTCGCAATATCAAGGATTATGGGAAACCTACTCATTCCAAGGGTCTCTTATTTCGTGGGATCCAAGAAGAGAACTCTATCCGTGGTTCTCATGTTGTCCAGCGTCACCATCCTAGCCTTAGGCGTGAGTGAAGGCTTAACTCTGATCGCCGAAATCTTCATTATAGGTTTCCTTGGAGGAGGAATCCTCCCCCTTCTTCTCCTAATGTTTATGGACATGCCTAAGATAGGTGCGCAATACATGGGTGTTGCCGGTGGACTCTTCTTCTCCATAGGAGAGATAGGCGGCTTTTCAGGGCCCTTCCTCATCGGATTCCTAAAGGATTTAACAGGCTCTTTCCTAGCAGGGTTCATAGTTTTATCCATCTATACCGGGGCTATGATCCTCCTCACATTAACCATTAAAGAATAAAACATCGACATTGCTGCTAATTGTCCGATAGAAAGGTGACCACAAGTAAAATATCTTTATATCGATTTCATAATCTTCGCCTGGGATCTAAGAGATGTTCCTCAGTTCCAGTCTCCTCTAGTTGAGATACAAATCTACTGTGCAGTTCATTCGCGATTTCGGGGCGGTCTTGAATCATATTCTTCTCCTGTTTTGGATCCTCCGAGAGGTTGTAGAGCTCCGAGGCGTATCCATGGGAGGCGTAGATTAGAGTCCACTCCCTGGTCGTTATGGTTGATGTAAGAGGCTCTTGAACACCTCGATCTATAGCGTCCACTGCCCTCGTCGTCTCTCCGGGGTTGTAGAGAGGCCACGAGGTAACATTGAGGATCTTACCAGCCTTATCTTCACCGCCCAGGATTGGGAGCATGGATCTGGTGTGTACAAAACTCGGAATCTCCAGACCCGCCAATTCGAGGATGGTAGGCATGAGATCAGCTAGGGAAACCAAGGCGTCAGTTCTCATGGATCTGAAACCCGGAACATAGATTAACAGAGGTATACGGCCTATTTCCTCATATAATGGTGAACGAAAGAACTTGTTTCTCTCCATTGGTTTACCATAGGTTCCAGCTGGACGATCGTACACTGCTTTGCCAAAGTATCCGTGTTCTCCAAAGTAGAAGCCGTGGTCCGTCGTAAAGATTACCGCCGTATCGTCCATTAGGTTTAGAGCTTCAACAGTGTCCAGTAGGCGTCCTATCCACCGATCTACCATTGTAACCTCCCCGCAGTAACAGGCATGAGCGACCTCCAGATCTTCTTCAGACACACCCCGCTCCTTATATCTCCCATAGCAAGGTGGAACATCCCTACCATCATAGTCTGGACAATAAAGCTCTGTATACCAATTTGGAGGATCCCAAGGTTCATGAGGATCCCAAGTATCGACGTAGAGGAAGAACTTCTCCTTGTAATGTCGCTGCAGCCATCTCTCAGCGGCGAACATGGTTGCGGGAGCCGCGTAATCCGTCTCATATACTCTGTAGGGCCTTACATCCCGCCCCTCAGCCTTCTTGAATGATTGGCCTCTGATGTAGATAAAATCACTGAAGCCCCTATCATAGTTATACGCCTCCTTGATCAGGAAGGGGGTGTCGACCACGGCCATAGTGGAGTAACCCTCCCCTGTCAAGAGCTGCGCCAGCGTGGTCTCTCGAGGAGGTAGAGGTGCCCAGCCCATATGGGTGTAAGAGTATTTACCCGTGAACAGGTCGGCCCGAGCTGGGATCGTGGGGAAGGAGTTGGCGTAGCAACGGTCGAAGGAGACGGCCTTCCCCGCGAATCCGTCCAAGTGAGGAGTCCTTATCCAATCGTTCCCGTAGCATCCGAGGTGGTCACGCCTAAGTGTATCGGAGATAATAACAATAATATTCATACAATGTCACATTTTGAGAGAATTGCCATCTGCAAATATAAAAACAGCGCCGCGGAAAATGGGAAAATAGTATCAAATAAGACAGCATGCTGCGTGAACGTTAGGTTAAAAACCTGAACTCCTCTTTTCCCAAGCTTTTATCGTTTCACGAGGTACAAACTTTGTCGTATCCACACCCTTGGCCCTTGCGACGGTTAGTAGGTTCTCCAGATCACCCTTCCTTTCGTGAGGTCTGAAGTAGTGACGAATGACCGCTTCATGGTCCAGGTTATCGACCACACCATTGGCAAGGTAGATCGCATTGAAGCTATTCGCCAAGGCCGCTTGAACCGGCATCCTCTCTGGATTAATGTCTATTCCAAGATATTCGGTATACCTGTAAAGCCTCAACACGAATATTAGCGCTTCAATAGTCTCAACTCCAACCATACCTACATTGAGATCTTGGTCGAAGTTTCCCAGAGGTTGGCTGTTGAAGTGTACATGAGCAAGTCTCCCCTCCCTTAAGACCCTGGAGTATGCGTAGGCTACATCTTCAAAACCCATCCTCACGTGGCCTACCTCAGGGTTCAAGCCAACCAATGCGTGGCCTTGTTGAAGAAGTTTGATGTTCTCAGGATCTTTCAATCTACTCTCGATATCTCTAGCCGCCACCATTCCATCCGCTGTATTACGGTAGATGTTGTTTATAGCCGGCTCATACGGTTTCGGCTCTATTGCTAGTCTTACTCCTGGAACCTTATCCATGGCTTCGGCCATAGCTGCCTCGAATCTATCCCACATATCGTAGAATAATGTTCCAAGTGGATACATATAGCCGTCTATACCGGGCCAGCAAACCGCGATGGCTCCCAGCTCCCCGGCTAGCTCAAGTCCCCTTACGGTGGATTCGAAATACTTCTCTCTCACTTTTTTTATAGGGCTTGATATGGTGCCGAACTGAGCGTCTCTCTGCCTAAAATCTCCACCTATACCTCCGACCACCGAGACCTTAACTCCATGCTTCTTCTCCAAATCCTTGTAGAGGTGAACGTTATCCTCGTTTATCTCCCATGGGTAGTGTGCCTCCACGGCCTTCAAACTGTACTTGGCCAGTTCACCAGCTATCTCCAATCTCTCATCTATAGGGAGATCGTCTTTGTAAGGAAAGTGGAAACGTGAGCTTCCCCCGCCGAAGAACCAGATTCCAGCTGAGAATTTGGGTTCGAAAGGCTCCCTAAGGCGTTCAAGAAGCTTCTCAACGGAAACCCTTAAAGCTTGAATTCTAATGTCCCCGAAGGAGGTGCCAGGCACCCGTAGCCCGGAAGTCTCCATCACCTCCTCGCCGAAACCTAGTTTAAGACCATAATTATGGAAAATACCGTACTCCATCTCAACTCAAACCTTATTCGGACATAAGCCTCTTTAAAAGTTTCTATAATTAATTAGAAACATTAACTCCCGCTCTTCTCATTTCTGCTCATATCGTTTGCGCACGCTATCAACGGATTTATCATTTGATCTTTTTAAACCTGGAGGTTACTGAGCTGCCTTGGTTTTTAATGAGTTCTGAGACATCCGATTGATCTATCGCGGTGGTAGTGCCTAT
>CAYFVN010000305.1:0-8253 GCA_964346575.1 uncultured Candidatus Bathyarchaeia archaeon | reverse complement strand
TAGACTCCCCCGTTATCTACGAAAAAAGGCGTAAGACACTATCCACGTCGATAATTTATATGGGGGGTTATCTTTTTAGGATCTCATTCTAAGGATGCTCTTTCTAATTGTCATGATTTTATTAGTGTTTTCTAATTAAATCCCGCACAAGCTGACTCAACCCGTAAAGGATCGTAATATATCGAGTCTCGATATATCGAATTTTTGAATAAAGTTTATCTTAAATGCGATCCATAACTTCACAGTGAATCGCTGCTATGCTAACCGATTTAAGTGGAATCGTCGAGCTTCTGTCAAGTGCAGTGAATGCTGAAGTTAAAACTGCTATTCTAGTCCTAACTGTAGTGGTAGGTGGACTCGTAATATTCAAGGTCTCATCTAAGGGTATAAGGTCAGCAATTTTCAGGGCTGGTGGAAGGGAAGGCGATGCCCATATGCTTGTAGGCTTTTGGAAGTTCGTCGTCACGTTTATCGCATCGATCATAATCATCGACCAACTCTTTCATCTCGGAGCCCTTTTGGCGGTCTTCGGGGCGTTTGGAGGTTTGTTGTTGGGATGGTCGTTGAGAGAGCCCGTTTCAGGTTTTTTTGCGTGGATAGTTATAACGCTAAAGCGGCCTTTCAGGGCTGGGGATCGGATTCAACTACCTTCCTCGGGTCTTGTAGGTGATGTCATCGAAGTCGGGCCGATGTATACGATCCTCAATCAGGTGGGTGGGGCGGTCGGAAGCGAAGATGTGATTGGAAGGCACGTCTTAATTCCAAATTCCATGCTTTTCTCTAATCTCATAGTGAATTATACGCCTAGTAGTAAGATCGATCTACTCCACAAGCTTGAGGGTCAGAGTAGAAAAGCTCACATATTGGACGAAGTTGTGGTAAAGATAACTTTCAACTCGGATTGGGATAAAGCGGAATCTATACTGATAAACGCGGCTAGAGAATCCACTCGCGATATCATAATAGAGACAAAACTAGAACCGTATGTGCGGTCGGAGATGTATGATTATGGCGTGAAGATGAGGCTCAGATACATGACATTAGCCACTGACCGCCCCAGAGTCTCCCACGAAATTACAAAAAGAATCTTCAAGGAATTTACAGAGAACACAGGAGTGGATTTCGCTATTCCTTACGTCTACTCTTCAAAGAGACCACTCGCCCCAATTGAGCCCAAAAGGATTAACGTAGAATCGACGAGACCTCTAGAACAGGAGTATTAGAAGTAGATTCTACTAAATACCTTTTTTTCGCAAGTGCACGAGCTAATGATGTGTAAGACACTACCCTCTTCTTTAAATTATGATGAAATGTTGTTTCTAGGATCTTATTTTGAGGGTGTGAAGTGAAAGTCTATTAAAACTTGGTAATGAAATAGTTATAGCCTTGAATGACATATACTTTCCTAAAATAAACCGTGCGTGTACAATTTTGAATTAGATGCTCAAATTTGATTTTATCTTGATTATACATGTTAAAATGATCTTATTTATTTTTTCAAGTTTAAATATAATAATCTCCCATACAGTCAACGCTATGCTCTTGATTAATAAAACTGACAGATCCATTCCTTTCATAGTTATAAAAATGAAAGGTCGATTTCTTATCCACGTTCGATAACAGAGTCTAAGGAGGTTCCCGTCGAGACGTTTGTTTTACGGTCAGTTATAATATCTATGACGTAGGATTTATCGGCTTTCGAAGCTCTTTCGAAAGCTCCTTTGATTTCCTGGGGTTTTTCAACCCTCTCTCCTTCAGCTCCGAAAGCTTCTGCAAGCTTGACGAAGTCTATGAACTTATCGAAAGTAACTACTCGATCTTTATACCACGTATCAACCTCGTAATGGAAGTCGTATAAGAGCTCTTCTGCTTGCCGGATAAGACCTAAATGCCCGTCATTTAGAATTACTGTGATAAAAGGCACCTTGTACATGACCGCTACTGCAAGTTCTTCACAGCAGAAGCCGAAGCCGTAATCACCGGTAATCTCGACGATCGTATGTTCTGGCTTGGCCAGTTTTGCTCCTATAGATGCGGGTAAATCCCAACCTAGAGGACCGGCTCCTCCTGGAACGAGATAGTGGCGTGGCTTGGAAATTTTTTGAAGCTGGCTTGAAAGCATCTGGTTTAACCCTATAGTGGTAACGAATATCGTGTCTTTGTCAAAGAACTCATTTATCTCCTTGAATATCCTCTGAGGTTTGATAGGGATGTTTTCGAAATCCTTACGACGGGCAACCTTCTTACGTAACTCAGGTAAATTCTTCACTCTCTGAGGAGAATTCCTTCTCTTTGTCATCGTCTTAGCAACTTTGATCATAGACTGCAATGTAGATTTTGCGTCAGCAATAATAGCGAGATCGGCTGGAATAATGCGTCCGATATGGTCTGGTTCGATGTTAACGTGGATAAACTGTTTATCTTTCGCATATACATTGAGTGTCCCCGTATGCCTATCTGAGAATCGACACCCGACTGCGAACACCAGATCCGATTCTAAGAAAAATTTGTTTCCGGGTGGTTCATCTACAAACACGCCAACTAATCCTGCGTAAAGTGGATGTTCTGAGCTAATGCCTCCCTTACCCATAAGCGAGGTTACTACTGGTACAGAGAGATATTCTGCTAGTTCTATTAATTCTTTGCACGCGTCCGAAATTATAACTCCTCCACCGAGAAGGAAAATCGGGTTATCGGCGTGAAGAATCATGTCAAGGGCTCTTTTAATTTTTTTAACATTTGGGTTTGGTTTAAAGAAGGTTAAAGGAGAATCACTCTCAGAATCGTAAAATACTTCTCCCTTTTGAACGTCTAAAGGTAGATCGATTAATACTGGTCCAGGGCGGCCTTCACGGGCTATTCGAAAGGCTTCCCGGAAAACCTGGGGAAGCATAGCTGTTTCCTTAACACAATAACTCTTCTTCGTAACGGGCTTGACGATTTCGGCGATATCGACTGCTTGGAACGCTTCCTTTCCCAGAAGAGCTCTTACATTTTGTCCCGTTACCGCAATTATGGGTATTGAGTCCACCATGGCCGTATAAAGACCGGTCACCATATTGGTTCCCGCAGGACCTGAGGTACCCACGCACAATCCCACTTCCCCGCTTGCTCGAGCATAGCCATCAGCGGCGTGTGAAGCCCCCTCTTCATGCCTCATAAGAAGATGGGTTATTTTTTGGGACTTTTCTAGAGATTGGTAAAAGGGTAGTATACCCGCACCTGGAATTCCAAATATATATTTTACACCTTCACTTTCCAAAATATCAACAACAGCATCCATAACAGGCATCTTTGGAATAGAATACTTTTCTTTAATTGTCAATTCTTCAAACACCGCTCTTTTCTGATAGTTTCATAAATAAAAAATTTCCGCTATAATGGAATTTTCATGTCAGATCGAATTATATACAACAATCAATGTATGCGAGCGTTTTCCTAACCTTGGAATAAAATTTGGGAGGGAGATGCCAAGGTGCAAGTAAGCTCTTGCATAGCTCTCCTTTCCAAGGCTTCTGTTGGCTTTCATACTTGGATTATTTACGGTATCTATAGGTATTGAGTATGTTACTTGTGATTTTATTGTATCTTATTCTTTAAGGATTGCAGCGATAAGTTCCGTTAGATCGGTAACCCCTATTTTTCTAACATAATCATTTTTAAAAGAGTTTATAGTTTCTTTGAAATGGTGTGTACAGTTCGGGCAGCTCGTAACTAATGTTTCAGCTCCAGTAGGCTCCACGTCCATCTTTAACCTTGTGGCGCATATACTTTTCGCTATGTTAGGATATGCTAACGCGAAGCCTCCGCCAGCTCCGCAGCATTGAGCTTCTACCCTGTTTCTTTTAACTTCAATAAAATTAATGTTGGGAATGGATTTTATAACTTCCCTTGGTGGATCGAACAGGCCCATATGTCTACCTAGATCGCACGGGTCATGGTAAGTTACATTGTTGTTGATGCTTTTCGAGAGTCTTATGTCGCCATTTTCTATTAAGCTCTTAATAAACTGCGAAGAATGTAATACGTTGTAGGAGTTGTTCGTTTTCGGATACAGCTCTGAGAAGGCTCTAAAGCATCCAGGGCACGTAGTAACCAGCGTGGACGCTTTTACTTGTTGGAATATCTCTATGTTCTTCTCGATCTTCTCATCAAACAGTTCTCTAAATCCGTGAGTATAGAGGGGTAGACCACAACATGCTTCTTCTTTTAGAACTGTGAAGTCAACTTGAGCTTTCTGCATTATTTGTATCATGGCCTTAGCTTGATCGCTCTCTAGTTGGGAAGCGGCGCACCCGATATAATACAGAACGTCCGCCTCTTGTTTTATCGCCCTATTTAATGGGCGTTTTCTATTCGATTCATCATCTGAACGAACGTTATAGAGACGTCCATAGCGGTTGATCGAGTTTATTAATGATTTTATGTTACGGGGTGGTTGGATTCTAGACTCTACAGTTCTATTTCTGGTAGCTCTTATTATCTCTTCTATTTTAACTCCGGGAGGGCACTTGGCGTTACATGCTCCACATTCTATACATTGATATATTCTCTCCGCCATTTTGAGAGATGGTTTAAGATCTCGAGTTATTACTCCTTTCGCAGTTAGAACGAAGCTTCTCGGTCCTACTAGCTCGTTCATATCATCCTCTTGTAGAACCGGGCATACTGCTCTGCAGAAACCGCATCTTATGCACCGGTAAGTGTCCTCCTCATAGTCTTCGAGATTGTATGTTTCCTTCATAACCTTAGGTCTCCGTGAACATCTTGTCAGGATTCATTATGTTTGTAGGGTCTAAGGCCGATTTTATCTTCTTCATAACCTCTACAGATTCTTATCCATGCTCCCTCTTCAGGAATGAGGCCTTTGTGACGCCAATGCCATGTTCACCGCTTACGGTACCTCCTAACTCTAAGGCTGTTGACCTGATCTCATTTATACATGCCATAGCTCTACTCTCCTCCTCTTTGTCACGTATATCAGTACATACGATAGGGTGTACATTCCCATCTCCAGCGTGTCCAAATGTTCCTACAATTACGCTATGTCTCTCAGACGCTTCTTTCACCTTTTTGAGAGCTGTGGGAAGTTGACTGACGGGTACCGCAATGTCCTCCATTATGGTGGTGGTCTTCACACGACATAGAGCGGGGTAAGCTGCCTTCCGGGCGGACATCAGTTCTTCCATCTCCCTGCTGTCAGAGGCTCTTCTAATTCCTTGGGCACCCAACTCTTTTAATAGTGATTCAAGCTTACCCGCAAGTTTTCTGCACTCTTCCTTGGTCCCATCCACATCTATAATCAGTAGAGCAGCGACCTCTGGTAAGCCCAACTTCTTAAACTCATTCACTGCCTTCAAAGTCGTCTCATCCAGCAACTCGATGATCAGAGGGACTATCCCCGACTCGAAGATTTTGCCTACCGCTCTTCCCGCAGCCTCAAGCGTATCGAAAGTAGCTATTAACCGAATAACGGCTTCGGGTAATGGCCGAACTTTCAATGTGGCCCCGGTTATCACGCCGAGCATTCCTTCAGAACGTACAAAGAGCCTGGTTAAATCGAAACCCGAAGAACATTTTAGAGTCTTTGAGCCGGTCTCTATCATCTCTCCGTCTGGAAGGACGACTTCGAGGCCGAGAACCCAGTCCCTTGCAGTTCCATACTTTACTCCTCTCATCCCTCCAGCATTCTCGGCCAGAGCTCCTCCAACGGTGCAGGCGTCGGCACTGGCTGGGTCAGGAGGCCAGAACAGTCCCTTCTTCGCCAACTCTTCCTGCAGGACGGTGACGACGACCCCCGGATCCGTCTTTACCCATAAGTTAGCTCTTTTTAACTCATGTATCCTGTTCATACCTGTTAGGTCGACGATTATGCCTCCCTTCGATGCCAATACTCCACCGCTTACATTCGTTCCAGCGCCTCTAGGAATTACCGGGATATTTTCTTTATAGGCCAATTTTACAATCTTGGAAACCTCGTTAGAAGAGTGGGGTCTAACTACTACGTCCGGTCTTGCTTGAAGATAAGAAGCATCGTATGAATAACAGTAAAGTACTTCAGGGTCTATGTAAAAGTTTCTTCCGCCCACGATTTTTTGGAGGCTGGTTGCTACCCGTTTAGATACTTTTTCTCCCATAGAATCCTGTAATGTCCAAGTTTTATATAAGGAATGCGCGTATACGTGGCATAAATTTAATATTCGCAGCGTAATTTCGAATTCGCGTGGCGAGCGCGCGCTATGATCATCTTCTCTTAAGCACGGACAAATCTTTGGCAACCTTGAGATAAAAGGTAAAAACTTAATTATATGAAAAAATTGCTAAATTCCACTAGAATCTGGAGATTTGAAAGATGGATGATCGTTGGAGGTTGACCGGTAAAAAGGCTTTGGTAACGGGTGGTTCTAAAGGAATCGGCCAGGCAGTCTCACAGGAGTTTCTAGAGCTAGGTGCTGAGGTGCTTATTGTAGCACGAAATCCCGATGGAATTAAACGACAGCTTACAGCGTGGCGTGAAAAGGGATGGAAAGCAACTGGTTTACCGGCAGATGTGAGTAAAATGGATGAGCGAAAAAAAATTTTCGAGAATGTGAATGATCTTTGGGGGAAACTCGACATATTAGTGAATAATGCTGGGACGAACATCAAAAAAAATACGATGGACTATAAAATGGAAGACTATGAGTTTATAATGCGAACCAATACGACATCCGTTTATGAAATGTGTCGCCTTTCTTATCCCTTCTTGAAGAAAGCTAAAGGCGGCAGTATTATAAATGTCGCATCAACCGCAGGAATTACTCGCACCCTTTCCGGTGAACCATATGCGATGAGCAAAGCAGCCGTTATTCAACTGACTCGAAACTTGGCAGTTGAGTGGGCAACTGACAATATTCGCGTCAACTCGATCGCTCCCGGGGTTATTATCACCCCCTTATCAGATCACGTATTGAAAAATGAACATTTTTCTAAAGTTGTTATACCACGCATCCCTATGAAGCGTACAGGAGAACCAAAGGAACTCGCAGGGATCTTTGCATTCCTCTGTATGCCGGGGGCATCTTACATCACTGGCCAGTGCATCGCCGTAGACGGGGGGCTCCTGGCTTCTGTATATTAAAAGTACTCCATAGTTCATGTGCGATGGCCGACCTATAGGGGATTATCGGCTGAGTATCCGAAGAGCAGTTTAAAGCTAATCTTGAAAGAGTTAAGCTGATCGTAGAAAATATTACATGATATTTCAAGGGGTGAGGAGTGAAGCCTTCATGGTGTTGGTGATCCCAGCTGTTGATGTTATGGAAGGATCTTGTGTAAGGCTTGTCAGAGGATCTGCATCCGAGAGAAAGGCGTATGGAGACCCTGTTGATGCCGCTATGAGATTCATGGACGAGGGGGCTGAATGGATTCACTTAGTCGATTTAGACGCCGCTATGGGCCATAGAGACAATTTGGAACTACTCATTAGAATCGTTGAAGAGGTAGATGTCAAAGTGGAGGTAGCTGGAGGTGTTAGGTCTGTGAATAGAGCTTACAAGTTGGTTGAGGCGGGGGCTTCCAAGGTTGTTCTTGGGACATCGGCAGTAAGGAATCCTCCCTTCATCGAGGATGTCTCAAACGCTATAGGCACCGAGAGAGTTGCTGTAGCAGTCGATGTTAAGATGGAAGTAGTTATGATCGAGGGTTGGACCAGAGGGAGTGGATTAAACTATCGGGACATCCTCGAGACCCTCAACGAATATTCCTTCGCTAATGTCGTAGTGACAAGCGTTGAGGACGATGGAACCCTTCGCGGGCCAAATTTGAATCTCATTAAAGATAGTGTAAGAATTTCAAGGAATTCTATATATGCTGCCGGTGGCGTCAGAAGCGTGATGGACATCAAATCTCTTTCAAGCGTGGGTGCCGAGGGAATAATCGTAGGTAAAGCACTCTATGAGGGATCGATAAGCCTGAAAAAGGCTTTGGTAGAGGTGGGAGATTGTTAACAAAAAGGATTATTCCGTGTCTCGATGTAGATAAAGGGAAAGTGGTTAAGGGGATAAGATTCGAAAATTAAGATTAAATAGGATATCTGGCAGACAATTGGATATTAGTCAAGACAAATCGGAGGTGACGTGGGAGATTGATAGGCTTGGACGATGTAACAATCGAACAGGTGATGTCAAATATAGAATTTGAGAAGATGAACGGTTTACTGCCAGTGGTGGTCCAAGATTCAACTACCGATAAGTTACTTACACAGGCCTTTAT
>CAYFVN010000304.1:0-4202 GCA_964346575.1 uncultured Candidatus Bathyarchaeia archaeon | reverse complement strand
TTCGATGCTTCATCATAAAAATTAGAGAGTTTAGGAAAAAACGTGTAAGACATTTATCTCTTAAAACTACAAGCCTTTTCGCCATAAACGTTTCATAATCACATTCCTTAGCTCGCGCTATAATGAGTTATTACTTAAAGATAATAACTAAGTGACGGATGATAATTTGATAAAAGTTAAATTTTAAATTTATCTCTCTCCAAAGTGAGAAATAACTTTGTCTAAGACAGTTTATGTGAATAATCGATTTTAGTGGGTGAATGCTTTGAAAGCTGCATTACTGTACGGCGCTAATGATGTTAGAGTAGAGGAGATTCCGATTCCGGATATAGGGTATCAAGAGATTCTGGTTGAGATGAAGGCGTGCGGAGTGTGTGGCACTGATATTGAGAAGATGCGTGGTAAATTTGTAACTCCTCCGAAGTTAGGTCATGAGGTTGTCGGGACGGTGATTAAAGCAGGTATTGATGTAGGGGATATTGAGATCGGAGATAGAGTATTCATTCACCATCATGTCCCCTGCTACAAGTGTTACTATTGTAGACATGGTGACTTCACGATGTGTAAAAATTTTCCAGAAACAAATTTGGATCCTTGTGGTTTTTCAGAATATGTAAGAGTTCCCAGATCAAATTTAGAGGTGGGGGCTGTTCTTAAACTTCCTGAAAAAGTGAATTTTGAGTTGGGTACGCTTATAGAGCCTATCGCTTGTTGCATAAGGGGTCTCAATAAAATTGGATTTGAGGTTGGTGAAGATGTGTTGGTGATAGGAGCGGGACCCGTGGGACTGATAATGGTTAGTCTATTGAGACAAACTTACGGTGCTCACAATATAATAACAAGTGAGATGATGAATTTCCGAATGAAGACCGCAAAAAATTTCGGTGCCAACTACGTAGTGAATCCGAGAAAAGAGAATCTGAATGAAAAAGTTAGAGGGGTTACAGAAGGTAGAGGTGCTGATTTGGTGGTTGTGGCCGTTGGGAGTTCAGAGGCTATAGCTCAGGGGATGGACTGTGTAAGGAAAGGAGGGCGCATCCTCCTTTTTGGTTCTCCTCCTAAAGGCGATGTTCTATCTTATGATGCGAGTAGGATATTCATAAATGAGATTAGAATCATACCCAGTTACTCTACAACGGAAATAGAGACGAATACGGCACTCAAACTCTTAGAGAAAAACTCGTTAGAATTTCGTAAACTGGTAACTCACAGGTTTCCTCTGAGTGAGGCTTATAAAGCAATAAAGTTCGCCGATGAGAGCGAAGAAGCATTAAAGGTCTTAGTGACCCCCTGATCTTTTTTATTATTATGGTCTAACGGCTACCTTAACAGCTTTTCCCTCGGCCATCATAGTAAGCGCCGCCTCCAAATCTTTTAAGGGCATTTCACGAGTTATAAACTTCTTCGAGTTTATAGATCCTGAATCGATTAGAGCTAAAGCTTTCTCTACAGAGAGGGGTGTGTGATGGAAAGCTCCTAAGATTGTTATCTCACCATAGTGGATATGCCGCGTTTCGAATGCAACCGTTGTCCCTAGCTTACATCCACCAAATAGTAAAACGTTGCCTCCTTTCCTAGCCATCATCAGGGCTGTTTCCCACGTGCTGGGCATACCGACTGCTTCTACCACTATGTCCGCTCCTTTGCCATCCGTGATCATTTTTATCCTTTCCACCTGATTCTCTTTGTCTGCATTTATTACTGTGTCAGCTCCCAATTCTTTGGCTACTTGAAGTCGATCATCCGAAAGGTCGGTAACTATTGCTGTGCCACAACCACTTTTTTTCGCCATTTGAAGGTGCATAAGTCCTATCGGGCCTGACCCTATGATGACTACCTGATCGCCATATTGAATATTTACCAGCTCCGCTCCATGAACAACGCAGGCTAGAGGCTCCAGTAAGGCTGCATCTCTGAAAGCGACATGATCGGGAATTACGTGGGTATTTTGTCTAGCGATGCGCTCCGGAATCTTTAGGTACTCGGCATAAGCTCCCTCAGAGGTAAAACCTATGATGGCATCTTCTAAATTCTCGCATAAATTCTGTTTTCCTCTTTTGCAGTAAAAACATTCGTTGCAAGGGGCTGAGTTTGCGGATGCCACTCTCATCCCCTCTTTAAACTTCGAAACGTTTTCACCCACCTCAACTATGATGCCGGCAAACTCATGGCCTATTGTCAGTGGAAGTTTAGCGTAGGGATGCCCCCTTTTATACATCTTCAAATCTGTACCACAGGTCAGTGTAACCTTGTTCTCTACTAGAACCTCTCCTGAACTAATCTCAGGCTTCTCAACATCTTCATATTTTAAGATCCCAGGCTCATACAGCCTCATGGCCTTCATGTTCTCATCATCCATCAGGTTTACATCGTTGCTTCAATATACATGATATCAATTTAACTTTAGCGCGCTTAGAAAAACTCTTTATCTGCTATGGAAGAAATTAAATAGATCACACGTTCAGATATAAAGGATAAATAGCTCAGGTGTTTAAAGTGCGTTTCGGATGCTTTATACCTCAAACGCCTAAATCCGGGGAATTTAAGGATATTCGCATTGTAGCCGAGAAATGTGAAGAGCTTGGATTCTCATCGGTTTGGATTTTTGATCATATGACCACATTCCCTACCATGACTGAAGATCCTTTCTTCGAATGTTGGACGACTCTCTCAGCGTTGACCCAATGCACCAGAAATATAATGTTGGGCTCATTAGTCACCTGCAACTCCTTTAGAAATCCCTCGCTTTTGGCTAAGATGGCCGCAACCGTTGATGTGTTGAGCCGGGGCAGGCTGGTGATTGGAGTGGGGGCTGGCTGGTTCGAGGACGAGCATACACGTTTCGGATTTAACTTCCCTCCGCTCGCGAGGAGGATTAAACAACTTGGGGAGTCTTTAGAGATCATTAAAGGATTGTGGACCAAGCCTAGAGTAACTTTTAAGGGGGATTTCTATGAAGTGGAAGAGGCTTTCTGCACCCCGAAGCCTTCGCGGAAACCGCATCCCCCTATATGGATTGGAGGAAGGGGCAAAGGAATTTTAAGGCTTGTAGCAAAATATGGAGATGGATGCAATCTTGGTAGGCTTACCCCTGAGGAGTGTACTGAACGTCTCCAAACGTTGACCGACTATTGCGAACAAGAAGGGAGAAAATCTAAAGAGATAGTATTATCCTATCTTCCCAACATCTTATTCGACAAAGACTCCAGCTTAGCTGAGGCTAAGATAAAGAGGTACCTTCCGATCCTGCCTAAGGAGGCTGAAACGGATATTGAAGGCTTTAAGCGGAAGATGATAGTGGGAGGACCTGGAGAGTGTATCAAGAGGATAGAGGAGTACGCCTCCTCCGGCGTGGACTATTTCACACTTTCCTTTCCAGATATATCCGAAGAACTCCTGACTACATTCTCTGAAGAAGTCTTAAGTCACTTCTAGTTTACGATGTGTATCGGTGGGGAGAGTCATCAGAAGCCTTCTTGCCAGGTACACCTATAGGTGGCAGAGGCGGAGGTATACCTAAAGTCTTTGAAGCGATTATCGTCTCCGCCATGGCCGCATTCGATACTGCCTGAATTATTGACGCTGGCGGAGGCTTTCCCCGTTTATGAGTTTTTAGGACCTCTTCCAGTTCACTCTCAGATCCTGTCGTGCGGCTCTTGCCTTTAACGGTTATCTGGGCAATAGCAGGTGTGAAATTAACTGTAAATAGAAAGGGTGACTCGATCAAATTCTCCTGATGTTTTTGGAATCCCATCACGTTAACGTTTATCGATATCTGTATCTGCCCTGGAAGCGGTTTATCGATCTCCCATAACCTCTCAGCGGACATACTCGTAATAAATACATTAACCTTAAGCAACATTATATCCTCTCAAGATCAAACTCATGAATAGCTAACCAAGTTGGTGGACGCTACGACACTTAAGGTTATCGTACTTAAAACGCAGTTATGGAAATCAGGCGTAGATTACCTGAACCTGATAGTCGGAAGGGTTAAGAATCGTATTAATAGCGGAGATATACTCGTAATGTCAGAGAAGCCACTATCTATTGCTACAGGGCTTATTTTCGACGAATCTAGTGTGAAGCCAGGTCTAATGGCTCATCTCATAACAAGGTTTTGGATGAGAGTAATATGGGGTAAATTCTTAGCTTCCTTTACCAAGCTGCATCCAATCAACATAACTAGATTGCGAAACTAT
>CAYFVN010000303.1:0-2356 GCA_964346575.1 uncultured Candidatus Bathyarchaeia archaeon | reverse complement strand
TGGGGGTTAGGCCACAAGACACAGGGTAATCCGGAGGGACTACGTCCCGTGAGGTTACCCACCCCCACAGCCCTCTACCCCTCGCCGCTTACGCCGACTTGAAGTGATTTCGATCTATTTTTAAGCTTTTCCATGAGGAGCCATATACGGTTGAAGCTCGCGCTAGATACGACCTAAGAGGCAGGAAGTGGCTGCGAAAAAATTTTACGCTTTTAATAATAAAATCTGCTCTAGAAGCTTTGCTTTGTAGAGAAAATAAGTTCACTCTAGGGTTATGGTGTAAGCAGCATCATGACGATCAGTACCACCGGGAACATCATCATCGTTATCACCATCGTATAGGTCCGACGTCGGCTCATCTTCTTCTCCGCCTCCTCGCATTCGATGCTGCAGAACCTTTTGCTCATAGTGATCGGAGCTCCGCATATTGCGCAGTGTTTGTGTTTAGGGAGTGGAGCGGTTATCTGCTCAAGGCTTTTACGTTTAAGTCTGGGCAATTCCAGGATACTCCTCCTTATACGATTGTAAAGGCTTTATATGGTTAATATTGTTTTGGGTACCATTTTCTCTTCTCCTTAACGCATAAGCATAGTATACTCACCGATGCGAGAACAAATATTTGCACCGTCATCTATTTTTGACGGTGTTTCGATTGTTGCAAAATATACTTTTACGTATTTTCAATTGAATTTTCGGTGTGAAGCGCGCACTGATAATATAATTTAGAGTTCCTCGATCCTGTGTCTTATAAGATTCAGATGCATCTTTACGTTTTCGAAGCCCCCCTCGATCTCCAGAACCACGGGTAGATCCTGGTTTGAGGATGTTAGTTCAGCAAGTTTTGATAAGATCTTTTCGTTGATCGGGGTTCTAGAGTATCCCGAGTGATCCCATGGAGGAGCCCCCTCGAATTTGACGAAGCTGACGTGCACCTCCCTTACGTCTAATCCTTCTAGTGCGAGATCTCCGAGGCTTAAATTTTTATAATGTTCCATGTTTACCGCGGCGTGGCCCAGGTCCAGGAGTAGGGGCGTAATCAAAGCCATCTCGACCAGTTCATTGTCTGTCATCCCAATAGCTGGGGAGTTCTCATCCCAGCCATAGATGTTCTCGAGAATTATTCTGTCTGCATTTAACATTTTTTCGAAAGATCTAAGGTTTTTCAATCCCTCTTCAAAGCCTATCCTGCCTGAAACCTTGAATACTCCCGGTTTATGTATAGCTCCTAGTAGTCCAGCGTGCACTCCATATACCTCGTAGCTCAGACCATTTTCCGTAGCTCTATATGCCATCCGATCGGCAACATCGGCTGCCCCAGCCGGATCTGCGCAGGGGTTGAACATGAACTTCTTCTCCTCCTCTTTCAGGAAGGGGAGTGCATGGATAGTTGCAATATCGTCCCGAAGCTCCCTTACGATCCTTTCTGCCCTTGATGAGCTTGAGATCCCGAGCTCAAAGAAGTCGGGTATCCGCTTTTCTCTGAGTTTACGTAGAACCTTTACCGAAAGGCCTGTCGTGGATACACCTAATCTCAAGATCGTATCTTCTCGTAGGTTTGATTATTGACTAATTTGAAGGTTTCCCGTCTCCACCTTATTTAGGTCTGTCAGGTAGTGCTCTTCCTCTCGCTTCTTTCACAGTCTGAACGGAACATTCTATCTCGTTTCAATCTGTCGCACCAATTCCTGATAGCCGCTCTATTAAGTATGTGCTGTTGAAGCGAGTTTCGTCAAAAAACTCTAGTTCCGATGTTTTCCGTAAGAATACATGTCTCTCCTGAATATGGTCGTGGTGTATTTGCCATCCTAGAGCTTTTAAAAGCGGGTGACGTCTAGGCTTTCGTTCCAAGAAAAAATCTCTGTAACGTTCATAACACCTCGAATTTCGTTCTTTGGATCGCAAAGAACGATGTCACTTCCTTCTTGAAATCCTTCATCTTCACCAACTGGGAGGGTAACGGGTATTGGAAAAAGCGTCCCATTTCTCAAACGCATTTCCTCTAAGACCCGCTCATAGTCCGCTTCTCCCATAAACCGATCTAAAGGCGAGAATGCCCCCGTAGCCAGCAGCTCCAGATCACATAGACGACGTGGGGAGAGTTGAATCGAAGGCAACGAAATTGCTCTAGCCATGATATCTCGTCGCTCTCTAGCTGGAATAATTAAATTCACCAGCTTACCACCGTGTGGTGGAATTAACAATCTAATCTCCTTCCTCATTCATCTTTGAGAGTTACGCAGTTAACTACCTTACCAATTTAAGTCGTTATCATAGGTTAGTCGCGATAATAACTTAAATTTTTAATAGTTTACCGATTTGAGGGATGGTTAGATAAAAGATATAAAGGCTATTGGCG
>CAYFVN010000302.1:0-1992 GCA_964346575.1 uncultured Candidatus Bathyarchaeia archaeon | reverse complement strand
GCTAAAAGTTTACGGTAGGAGTAGAGGAGAAGAGGAGGTCTTAAGGTTTGAGAGGACCCTTCTAAACCGGGAAAACTGATAGAGCGCTCGTGTAACAAAAGGATTTCTTAAAATTGAATAGCAATATCTATATAATCCAAATCATTCTATTTCTACACAGCTCAGCTTATTAGCTCCGTTACACTATTTTATAGTAAATTATCTTTGAAAGGGCGATGAAATTCATGGCCTTGGAGAGGATTCACGGTCTCTTCGAGAAGATCTTTCCGAGAAGACGTCTGTACTTGGCAGAGGAAGCGCTTAGACTCAAAAAGCTCCTAAGGATAAAGGATGAGCTGGGATTGAAACGGCCTACCAGCATTTCGGTTGTGATACCGACGTTCCTAAGGTCTCCTGAAGACTTAAGCGGCTATCGATACGAAGTAATAAGGAACGAACTGATTATACTGAGTCAATTACTCTCCAAAGGCATATTGGATGAGATAATAATCGTAGACGGAAGCAGAGATGGGAGGGGTAATATAGATGATAGGTTGGTGAGGCAGATAATCTCAACCGCCTATCGGAGCGTACCCCTATTCCACGACCAAGTTGACTTACTCAACAAGTTTCCAGCCTTAAAGGATAGAGCCGAACTCGGTCTCTATGATTTCGTGTTTAAGATAATCCACCAGATGGATCCTCAGATAAAATCTGTTGCGAGGAAACTATCGATACTGCCTCAGGATATCCCGACGGGGAAGGGGGCAGGGTTATGGTTAGCCATAGGCGCCTCGCTGGGGGACATAATAGCGTTCTTAGACAGCGACATAAGAAGTTTGGAAGGATGGCAGGTGGCCGCTCTGGTAGAGCCGATACTCCGTACATTCGAAGATGAACGTAGAAACGAGTTCGTGAAAGCTTACTATACGAGGCTGTCGGTAAACCTAGACTACCCCGAGAGAGGCCTCTACGAGTTGGGCGGCAGAGTGACAAGGCTATTTATGACGCCAATCCTCAAAGTCTTAGCCAGACGAGGCGTACTCAAAGGCTTGGAGAAATTCCGATACCCGCTCTCAGGAGAGTTCGCAGGAAAGAGAAATTTCATGGAATCCCTAGGCTTGACTACGGACTTTGGAGTCGAGACGGCTATGCTCCTGGAGATATGGAAGAAAGGCCTCATCGATAAAGTGGCTGAAGCCGATCTACGTCTGTTCCAACACTTCCCACGCTCTGAGAGGCTAGTGGTCGACATGGTCGAACAGATCATTAACCTCTTAGCCATAGATTTGAGAGACCACATCGAGCTGACAGATGAAACAATAGAGGAGTATCTTAAAGAGGCTCACCAAGATATAGAGTCGACCCAAGCTTTATTCGACGAGGCTGACGTTAGAGCCGAGATCGATCACACGGTAAGGAGAACCTTCTACAAGGATATCGAGAGAGACAAACGAAGAGTGGAGACCTACGCCAAGTTACTGAGAGACACCATATCGGGAAAAGAATCTGAGATAAGAACTATATCTAAAATGCCTCCCTGGATAGAAGTCATTAATAAACTAGAGGGAAGGAACTTCCAGAACTTCATACGCAGAAGACCCGTAATGTACACATTCGAGCTACTGGATAAACAGGGGATCGTAGAAAAGGATTAAAAAAGCTAAGAATATAATTATCTGTGGATATCTTATTTTTATATCAAATCAGCGTACTTCATTTATTGATGGAATAATTCGGCTATTCAATTTTCATTTAATGAGGATCTTTTCAACCATAAAATCTGATACGGTTCCAACTCTATGTCCCCGCTATAATTCTTTTCAGAGATCACATCACGGTATGAATCTTCCTCGAGTTTAATCGACTGCCATTTACTGGAAAGGTTATGTAGCGTAATTATGCTATGCCTATTATCCGGTGACGTTCTGAGAATAGAGAATACCGATTTATTCAAGAATAATATCTTTTGATCGCCGTTTGGATGGAAGGCTTTCTCCGTCACTCTTTTCT
>CAYFVN010000301.1:0-6865 GCA_964346575.1 uncultured Candidatus Bathyarchaeia archaeon | reverse complement strand
ACTTTAGCCACCCCATGATAGGCAGCTTCACCATGCTCCTAGACTCCTTAAGCTCACCGCTCGTATTCTCTATAGCGCTCGTGACGGCTTTAGTTGCCATCTTCTCTTTGCCTTATATGAAGCATAGAATCGAAGAGATGGAGAAAGAGGGAGAGCGATACCAGTCTTGGGGAATCTACTATATGCTCTACACCATGTTCTCAGCTGCGATGATTGGAACGGTAATGTCAACGAACCTTATCGAATTTTATATATTCCTGGAGTTGACGCTGATTCCGAGCTTCCTCTTGATCGCCTTTTACGGTTACGGCAATAAAATAAGGATCGCGCTCATGTACCTGATCTGGACTCACGTCGGCGCGTTACTGTTCCTCTTAGGTGTGGTGCTGTTCGGAGTCAATACTGGAACCTTTGACATCCTTAATGTAAAAACCATGCAATTCAACCTCGGACTGGGACAACAAATCCCCTCGTCTCTAATATTTACAGCATTGATAGCGATAATCATAGGCCTCTTCGTTAAGATGGCGGTGTTCGGTGTTCACATATGGCTCCCTTACGCCCACGCCGAGGCCCCGACCCCAGTTTCAGCGTTACTTTCCCCAAACCTGATAGGAATAGCAGGCTACGCACTGATCAGAATAGGCTATACACTGTTCCCTCAACCCTTCCTGATACTCTCTCCATACGCAATAGTCCTCGCACTGGTCACGATGATATACGGTGGTTTAATGGCTTTGGCTCAGGACGACTTCAAGAGGTTGTTGGCCTATTCGAGCATATCCCAGATGGGCTATATACTCCTAGGGGTGGCGAGCTTAACGGCGTTTGGAATAACCGGTGCGATGGTCCACTACGTATCCCACGCGGTGGGAAAGGCTATCCACTTCATGATCGCTAGGACACTCATCGTTCAACTCAACGGTCTAAGGAGTATTAATAGGATGGGTGGATTGGCTGCTAAGATGCCGATAACAGGCTCCCTCGCCTTGATCGGATTTATGCATATAACGGGAATACCTCCGACCATCGGGTTCTGGAGCGAAGTTTTGATAGTCTTCGGGATTATTCAGAGGGCGTCGGAGGCAGGGTCTACGATGTTTATACTGTTGGCAGCCGCGTTACTGGCCGCCATAGCCTTATCCACCGGTTACGCGTTCTTAACCATGAAGAGGATCTTCTTCGGGGGAATCTCCAAAACCCTCATGGAAGCGGCTAAGGACGCCAAAATAGGCTTAACGATATGTATGGCAGTCGTCGGTGCCGTCGGCTTACTAACGTTCTTCTATCCTAACGTCTTCATCGATCCGTTAATGAACTTCGTCAGGGTCGTCTACGGCTTAGGGGGCTCTTAATACGAGCTACGAAGTCTTTCTACACTTGACGTGGGCACTGCCATACGTCGGGGCATTGCTGTCGCCGCTGTTAGCGAAGGCTGAGAGGGTTAGGAATTACGCGGCGGCTTCAATGCTGTTTATGTCGGCTATATCTTCGACGATGCTGCTGCTGTTCTACACATCTGTTGGGGCGCAGGAGTTCTCGTATAGCTGGATCGGCAGTATAGGGGCCAACTTAGAGTTCAACGTCGACGGTTTGTCCGTGTTCATGGCTGCTATCGTTGCATGGCTTAGCTTTCTGATCGGATTTTACAGCTTAAAGTACATGGAGGGAGATCTGAGCCTTCTGAGATACTGGTTCTTCTTCGACTTCTTCGTTGGTAGTATGCTCCTCCTCGTATTGGCTGGAAACCTGATAATCATGTTCATCGGTTGGGAGGGAACAGGACTCGCGTCCTACGCTCTGATAGGCCACTGGTATACCGATGATAGGTCGTGGGTCGGCGATCCTGGGAGAAAGTCGTTGGGCGTATCCATGCACTTCAGTCCAAGCCACAGTGGGCTGAGGGCACTCGTCTTTACCAGGGCCGGCGACGTGGGCTTCATAATAGGCGTCGGCGTCTTACTGGTATTGACTGGGACGTCGAACATCGCCGGTATAGCCCACGGATCTGAAACGTGGACCAACACCCTCGTGAGCAGAGGCCTCCTCTTTCCCTTCCTGATATTGTTCTCTCTGGGAGCCTTCGCGAAAAGCGCACAGTTCCCCTTCCATGAGTGGCTCGTAACCGCGATGACCGGTCCGACCTCCGTCTCCGCGCTAATCCATGCGGCCACGATGGTCAAGGCTGGAGTCTACTTCATACTAAGGTTCATGCCTATCTTCTACTTGGCCTCAAGGGTGGCTCCCACCGCCCTACCTGACTACAACTTTTTCTTCGTTACCATCGCGAGTATTGGCGCGTTCACCGCCTTCTTCATGGCTACACAGGCAACCGTGACACGGGAGATCAAGCTGGTCCTAGCCTTTTCCACTGCGTCACAGTTGGGGTACATGTTCCTAGGGGCTGGGGCGGCCGGTTTGATACATGAATTCTTCACCGGTCTTCTAGCGACCTTCAGCCATCTGATGAGCCACGCGATATTCAAGGGGTCACTCTTCTTGGCGGCTGGAGGCGTCTTACACGCGATAGAATCTAAATACATGACGGATGCGGGTGGGTTGAGAAGATATATGCCGCTTACCTTTACCGCTATGTTGTTGGCGACGCTTTCACTCGCTGGAATACCGCCCTTCATGGGTTTCTGGACGAAGGACGGGTTGCTAGAGATCGTTTACGAGGCTCACCTGCTCCCACAATACGCCTTGGCCGTCGTCACCGCCGGCTTGACGGCCTTTTACTCAACCAGGCTTATATTCGTCACCTTTCTCGGGAAGGAGACGAAGCATTTGAGGGATATGGAGCGCGAGCATGGCGTTCATGAGGCGCACCCCATTATGCTCAGCCCCTACCTCGTCCTCGCCTTCATCCCCCTCGCGGTCGGGCTGGCATGGCCCCTCGTGTCGGGCACCCTGTTCAACCAGATAGTCAAACACGTCTTGGCGGTCGAGGAGGTCTCGAAGGTTCCATTCCATATGGATCCCATCCTAACGGCTCTCTCTTTGGGATTGGCGTTGATCGGACTCCTAGTCTCGGTATCGGTCTATGTTACGCCGAGATACGCCGAGCAATTCAATACTAGGGTGAAGGGGAATCGCTTATTGAAGGAGCTGCGGAGGCTCCTCACTGACAGATACTGTCTAAACTCGATCTACTATATCGTATTCGTTGAGGGAGGGAGATGGCTTTCGAAAGGCCTGTTCCGATGGTTCGACAGCGCCGTGGTGGATCGAATCTACAACATCTTCATACCGACGGGTTGGATGAGGCTGTCGAACGGCCTGTTCCGATGGTTTGATAGGGCTGCGATAGACCAGTTTTACAACGTTTTAGTGCCGAGTGGCGCGTTGGGTTTAGGAGGAGGGTTCAGAAGATTGCAGAGTGGAAGGATCAACCATTATCTACTCTCCTTCCTGCTGGGCCTCCTATTCTTCCTGATAACAATCGTGTTCGTGATGATGTAGCATGGAGGCGGTCTTAAGTTTCCTCGGGGTAACACTTTCGGCGATAGGCCTATTGTCCCCCACCGTCGATTACGTTTATATAAAAGAGAGGGCGCGGAGAATCTCGTTTTATCTGACTTCGATCGGCCTAGTTGTGGCCTTGGCGGCCTTGATATTCGCCGCTGCCGCATATCCGAATCAGACCACACTCGTTTATAACGGAGCTTTAAAGGTGGATTTTTACGGGATCTTCTTAGCGTTGATAGCGACCGTTGGTGCCCTCCTCGTCGTCATCGCCTCCTCATCCATCAAGGATTGGAGCACCTCCCCAAGCTTCTACTCCCTGCTAACGCTGGGTTTGTTGGGAGTCTATTATCTCATATTCGTAAACGATTTCGTGCTCCTAATAGCGGCTTGGGCACTGGTCTCGGTGATCTCCTATGTCATAGCCGGGATTAGGAAGGACTTAAACTCCGTTGAAGGGGCTGTTAAATACGCCATCATGGGCGTACTAGCGTCGATTCTACTGCTCTTCGCCGTAGCAAACATTTACAGCTTAACGAGCACGACGAACATAGGTGAAGTGATCAATTCGCTGAGCTCAACCGACCTCAGCTTGACGGGCCGTCAAAACACCCTCCTCCTCTCGGTCATCCTTTTCGTCTCGGCGTTGGGTTTCAAGATCGGTGTCGTACCATTCCACGGTTGGCTGCCGGACGTTTACGGAGGCGTTCATCCGATCCCCGTCTCCTTCTTAGCCGGTATCGTAAAGATCGCTGGTGTAGCGGTCATAGTAAGGATGCTGTTTCCTTTGGCCTCGTTGATCGGAAACGTGTGGCTCGTAATCTTCGCATTACTGTCGATATTCACCATGACCTTCGGCAATATCGTTGCCCTGGTTCAAAGTAGCTTGCAGAGGATGATGGCGTACAGCAGTATCGCCCACGTCGGTTACATCCTGACCGGTGTAACAGCGATATCCTCTCTAGGCCTGGCCGGTAACGTTTACGGCATCGAGTTCGCTCTACCCGGGGTGGCGGTTCACCTTTTAGCGTACTCGCTGGCCAAGGTTGGAATATTCGTGGGGCTAGCCTATCTGCTGCGAAGCAGAATAGGGACCACGCTGGATGATCTCAGGGGGATCGGTAGAAGACTCCCCGCACTATCGATATCGATCCTGATCCTGCTATTAAGCCTGATGGGCGTCCCACCCCTGATCGGGTTTTGGGGAAAATTATATCTCTTCGCTTCGGTCGTGAACATTGCGCCTTGGCTGACCTTTATTGCCTTGATGAACAGCGGCCTATCTTTGGGTTACTATGCCCAGGTAATAAGGTATATGTTCTTCGTGGATGGGAATGAAAGGGTCGAGGAGAAGGCTGGGGGCTTGGAAGTTCCCGTTCTAGTTGTGGCAGCCATGTTAACGGTCGTTTTAGGAATCCTTGTGCCGTTGTTTACTCCTTATCTGCTCTCCCCACATCTGGGAGGTTGAAGAGCTCACCATGAATTTCAGCTAAGTCTTAGCCGATCCCCTTTTCCTCTTCGACTCTCTTATTGTGGAGTCGATTCCAGGTTTAACCTGCTCTATCGGCTTGGACTCGATGTATCCTTCTCTAGCCAGCTCCTTGAATATTTCCGTTCCCTTCTCCGACCTAACTATCACGGTGGACCAGCCGTCTGGTGAGCCGACGGAGCCCACCGAAATATCGGCATACTCGGCTGTGTAGTCCACGCAGTAATGGCATGAACTCCTCGCAAGGCTCTTCATATCCTTTATCGGGGCGTCCATCAAAGTTCTCTCATCCAAACTCGTAACCAGGAACCTCCCCCTCGTTATCGCAAATTTCCTAACGTCCTTCATATCGACTCCATTATGCTCCAAATGTTGTCTCAAGACGTTGTAATCGAAGGATTCTGTGCAGAAAAGGCCTATGGTCAGGTGGATTGCGTCTCCGAGACCGGATATGTTTGGGTATAACTGCAGTTTTCTCACCGCCTCTATCTGGCATGGCGTCCCAACCACGGCTAAAGTCTTCATTCCCCTATCTGAAACGGCTTCATTGAGCGCCTTCAAATTTGGACTTACCGCGTAGGAGGTCCCGGCTCCGTCCAACACTTCTTCTTTAGTTGTAGCTATCGACGGCTTTGGCCTCCACTCTTCGTCGACCACGGTTAATAAAGCGCCGTCGACCATCTCATTATCGACAAGGTAGATGAGTAGGCTGGTCACGAAGCCTCCGTCTTGGGCAAACTTCAAGACATCTTTGAGCCTCGACTGGACTGAGAAGATGTTCGCATAACCCCCGATATTCTCGTCCCTGAATATCGGGTTTAAAAGCTTGTAAGTTGACTCTTCAGCGGCGTCGTCAACCACAGGGCAGAAGGCGTAGCAGACATCGCAGAACAGGCATTTACCCTTCAACGCAGGCGCCCCATCTATCTTTACGACCCTGACTGGACAGACTGCCTCGCACGTTCCACACAGGGCGCACTTATCAGCCCTAACGACTTCGGTCATCAACCTCGGAAAACCGACTACTAAGCTCATCGCTCCTCAGCCTATATTCCAGTAACAAGTATTATATATCTTCTATCCCGCGCGCGAGGTGCTATACGTATAAATTGAGGGCTGCGCATCCAGAGTGCGCGCGACTTAAGCGGCAATGCAGCAACACATGAGAAAGCAAACAACAACCCGAATCAACCCTCGAATAAACGTGAAAAGTTAATAGTGCGATTTGACAATCAGGCTGTATGGGATTTGGAATCGTATACAGTCGCGAGTTGAAGGATTACGATTTCGGCCCAGGCCACCCTTATAGAGGGGATCGATTCGAGGGGTTTATGGATCTCTTCATAGAGAAGATGATGCCCAGCTCCCAGTTCACCGTGATGGAACCCAGGTATGCCGCTGACGAGGAGCTGCTGCTCGTCCACGATAAGGACTATATCAAACGGTTAATCGATGGATGTAACCGTTACGAGAGTTTCGATCCGGATACGCCGCTCCATCCTGGCCTTGAGGCTGCAGCCAGGCTTATCGTAGGAGGATCGATCATGGCGTGCTGTGCAGTCGTTAGTGAGAGGTTTTCGAAGGCGTTCGGGATTGGAGGTGGTCTCCACCACGCTAGAAGGAGCAGAGAGGCAGGCTTCTGCCTCTATAATGACGTAGCTTCGTGCGTTATGAAGCTTCTAACCGAGTATAAGCTCAAGCGCGTCCTGATATTGGACACCGACGTCCACGCGGGAGATGGAACCGCAGAAGTATTCTACGGAGATCCTAAGGTTCTCCTAATCGACCTTCACCAGGATCCCATGACCCTCTACCCCGGACGCGGATTCATAGATGAAGTAGGGGAAGGCGATGGTGAGGGTTTCACGGTAAACGTCCCACTGCCACCCGGGGCATCTGACGATGCGTACC
>CAYFVN010000300.1:0-3863 GCA_964346575.1 uncultured Candidatus Bathyarchaeia archaeon | reverse complement strand
GAAGGGGCTAGGGATAAGCTAATTGAGCATCTCAGAAGATCAGGCGTTGAGGTTCAGATAGGAACATATGCCCTGCATATGCAGCCATATTACGAAAAACTCAGGAAGCAAGGAGACTTAAGGAGGTCTAAACAGCTCTACGAGAACTTGATAGCTTTGCCCATGTGCCATAGGATGACTAAAGCGAATCAGGAAAACGTAGTATCCCAAATTATGGAAGCTATTAAAGGACTTTAGGGTGAAACTTTTGGGGATTCTCGTATTCGGGGCAGCAGGTTTCGTCGGGAGGAACTTGGTGGAGAGGCTAGTAAGAGAAGGGGAGGATATTGTCGCCTCTGATATAGTTGAGGATCCATTCAAAAGCTCCGTCATTTATCTGAAAGTCAACATCTTGGATAGGCGAAGGGTATTTGAGACTGTTGGGAAGCGTGATGTAATAGTGCATCTGGCGGCCTCTCCTTTAGTGGCATCCATAGAAGACCCTATGAAGAACATGAAAGCAAACATTGAGGGGACTCTGAACATACTCGACGCTGCTAGAGGATGTGACGCGGATAAGGTTATATACTCTTCAGCATCCTCTGTAGTGGGAAGCGTGGAGTATAGCCCCGTCGATGAGGATCATCCTTGCCACCCCAAGACGCCATACGCCGTGGCCAAGAAGGCCTGCGAGGACTACTTGAGGGTTTACAATGAAATATTCGGCCTCGATTACTTGGTTTTCAGATTCTTCAACGTTTACGGACCATGGCAGAGCTATAAGAGCGGGGCTCTCATACCAAACCTACACCGAACCCTCGTTGAGGATAGGGAGTTCCAAGTGTATGGGGGCGGCTCCAACACACGGGATTTTATATATGTAGGGGACATAGTAGATTTCTGTTGCTCAGCCATTAAAGGCGACGTTAAGAATCTGATCGTAAATATGGGAACTGGACAGGGTACCTCGATAATTGAGCTTATAAACTTGGCGTCTAAACTACTGGGTGTAAAAGCCAAGATCGAGTACAAGCCAAGCAGACCGGGGGAGATAAGCAACTTCGTAGCGGACACTGGAAGGCTCGTTAAAACTTTTGGCAGTCGACCGTCCACGCCTCTAGAAGAGGGATTGAAAAGTACCTTCTCGTGGCTAGATGTTGATAAGCCTTAAACGGTTAGGCGCGCGCTACAACGAGTTTACGTCAAAGTTAGGTTCAGGCGATTGATTCAGTATGTACATTCTATACCATATCTCGAAGGCGAGCAAATCCCAGACAACTATGTAATGTTTAATCAAGTTCATCGACATTTTATGCTCTAGCACATTATCTATATACTTCTTCTTAATGAAGCCCTCTTTTACCGTATAGCCTTCCGGCAGTATCTGTTTAGCATATTCAGCTATCTCTTGGGAGAACTGTATCCCTACCGTGCCTCCAAAACCCCGCTTCTCCTTTTCCAAGACCCTTCGGGGTAGAATGTCGCTTAGAGCTTTTCTAAATATGTACTTTCCATAACCACCCCTGTACTTTAGAGAGTTGGGTATTGTGAAGGCGAGGTCCACAAGCTCATTATCTAGGAGGGGTACCCTCGCCTCTACGGAGTTAGCCATGGACATGGTGTCCTCTACATGAAGAAAATCATCCGATAGTTTGACGCTGAAATCAGCTAGCATTATCTGGTCTATAAAGCTGAGGTCGTTAGAGAAGAACTCAGAGAATACTTCACTAATCTCGGGCAGTTTTCTAGTCAATAGTTTTTTGGAGTATAACCTCTTGAGGAATTCCTTATGGAATACCTCGTCTAAGCTTATTACTTGCGTATATAAGTTCAGGTTATCGTTGAAGTGGAGGAGCCTTTTAAGCTGGTGTACATGCTCGATCTCAAAGATGGACCCGTGCCGACATATATGTCTAATTAGATCGTCGATTCTCCTACCAACCGACACCGCTAAATCATGTGGGATGGCCTGTCTTTCCCTATCTACATCCTCAGCGAATTGATACTTCCACTCGTACCCTCCGAAAAGTTCGTCGCCACCCAACCCTCCTAGTAACACCTTCACGTGCTTACTCGCTTCTCTCATTATATAGTAGGGGTATAGATTCCTCTTAGGCATATCGGCGTACCAGATCATCTTGGGATACTCCTTTAAGAGGTCCGTCTTCGTCACGAGCGTTTCATGATCAACTTCATATGCCTCTGCTACATAACGGGCATCTTCAATCTCATCGGTGGTTTCTCCGAAGCCCATAGTGAAAGCTTTGACCGGCTCCTCCGAGACTCTGGATGCAAATGCCAATATCGCGCTGCTATCTATTCCACCCGAGAGTAGTATGCCTAAAGGTACATCGCTTATCAGGTTCCTCTTTGCAGCCCTTACGAGGGTCTCTCTTAACTTAGCGGTAAAGTAATCCTCCGAGAATCGTTTGGGAGCGGGTTTTAAACTCCAATACCTTCGAATGTTAATTCCATCCTCTGTAACCTTCATTAGGAATCCAGGTAGTAGTCGACGTATCCCTCGGAACAGCGTCTTCTCCCGAGGTACGAACCTTAAGTTTAGGTAGTAGTGGAGGGCCTCTAAATCAACCCTTCTCTGAACGCCCTCATATTGAAGTATACTCTTGATCTCAGATGCAAAAAGAAAACGATCATCTTTTAGCTTAGCGTAATATAGAGGCTTAACCCCGCATCTATCCCTTACCAGGAGGAGAATCCCATTGCTAATATCCCAAAGCGCAAAAGCGAATATACCGTTGAAATTAAGGCAGCAATCGTCGCCCCACTCCTCATAAGAGTGAGTTATAACTTCGGTGTCAGAGTTCGTGTAGAAACTATGACCTAGCCTCTCTAACTTTCGTCTCAGCTCCATGTAATTGTAGATCTCACCATTATAGACGACCACCAAAGATCCATCTTCATTATATATGGGCTGCCTTCCACTTTCTAAGTCTATAATGTTGAGTCGAGCGTTCCCAAGTGAGATGTTCTTGTCACTATAGTATCCTTCTTCGTCTGGACCCCTATGCCTTAATACACGGCACATCCTCTTAAGAAGATCATGATCATCGAAGTTGAAGCCGGCTATACCGCACATCTAAGCCACCGAGACATTTTATTGCAACTAAGATCAGATATTAATTTGAATTGTTTTATGTTCTATCTCCTTATTACTTTATAGTAATAAGCGCGCGCTATCGTCTGTCCTGAACAGCATGCTACACCGGCTAGACCGATCTGAATCTTTTTCATCGCTTCACTAATCCTCTTCTGTAGCTAGCGAGGAGTTCTCCTAGACTCACACCTCTCCAGCTCGCCACGATAGAGCCGCATACGATAAGGAAGGCTATCCCAACCAAGTGCAAGGTTAACCCTACTGGAATAGCCTCCTCCAACCTAAATCCGAGCCCTACAAAGACTAAAGCCCAAAAAGCTTCAAATGTACCCACATAACCTGGAGCCGCTGGAAATACGAAGGAGAGGCTCATAAGCATACTCCCAAACGTGATGATGGCTAAGGGAGCCGTAAGAGAGAAAGCTTTGAAGGAGAAGACGTAGATAGCTGCCTGCGCCAACATTAGGATGGTCGACAAAGATAAGACAGATAGCTGAAGAGCTAAGTTCCTGTTAAAGCCTTCGGCCCCATCTATAAAGTCGGATGCAAAGTCTAATACCCATCCTCTCCACTTGTTTGAGAGTATAGGTACATGGGAGAGTAAAGCCTTAACGATCGATAAAGCCAACCTCCTCTTACGGACCACGGCAATTATCGTCAGAAGTCCTCCGACAGAAACGATGCCCGCCACCTTCAGCCCGTTCAATAGGATTGATGGGATATTCATCCCTGATGGTAGAAAGCAGAGTGCGTACGTCGCGATGAGCAC
>CAYFVN010000299.1:0-2388 GCA_964346575.1 uncultured Candidatus Bathyarchaeia archaeon | reverse complement strand
TTGAGGGCAGACTCTTCAAGGTAACCGTAGATGAAGTGAGACTGCCTATCGGACTGATCGTGAAGAGGGAGATCGTTCGACATAGAGGCTCAGCGGGCATAGTAGCCATCACGGAGGATAACAGGATAATCATGGTAAGACAGTTCAGATACCCGACCGGTGGAGAACTGTTGGAGATACCTGCGGGTACGCTTGAGCCTGGAGAGGAGCCTATAGAGTGTGCTAAAAGAGAGTTTACCGAGGAGACGGGTTTCAGTGCAGGTGTCTTTCAGCCAATAGGTGAGATATTCCTAGCTCCAGGCTACTGCACAGAGAAGATTCATCTATTCCTTGCAAAGAATCTTGAGAGAGGAGAACAGTCCTCGGAGGAAGATGAGGAGATGAGTGTGGAGCTACTAGACCTCAGGGAGATAAACTCTAAAATTTGTATGGGGGAGATCGTCGACGCTAAGAGCATCTGCGGCATCTACTTGGCGGAGCCACTGATCCTAGGAGATTCCATAAATTGACTTGAGCTTGAATTAGCTATATCAACACTAGTATGGATATATTCCATAGACTACCTTCGCCTTCACACCACCTAAACCGAGGATCATTCGATCGCGGGCCCTATGCGACATCGTTAAGAAAACAGCTTATCCAAACGTCAAAATTTTCGAGAATACCTACTCGAAAAGTGAGTCCACCCATATTGGAACGTTTCATAGCCCAACATTTCAGTGGCCGTTTTTTTATTTCAACTACTAAAAAAAGTTAAATACTGCATAAAAATTCAATCTATAGGAGATAGAATGTCAAATAGATGGATTGATCCAGCTGCATCTAGACTTTTCAGTCCAACTCTTCCCCGAGAATACTTTTGGCTTCAACCTCCTCCTAGACAGATAAAATATCAGCCTCCACCCCTGACATGCTGGCAATATCCACAACCCCAGCTGTACTATCAGGCTCCGCCAAAACATATCAAGATTCCAAGGCCACCCCAATTAGTCTTGCTCCAACCACCGCCGATCAAATACCTTCAAGAAATACCTCCGATTACATGCACATATCAGCCGCATGCCTACAGGGTATATTGACTACACTGTCTGAGTCGTACTCTTAGCGAACGAGCTAACAATATACCTAATCTATCGCAAAAAGAGACCTTAACCGTAAGATTTAACCCAGAAAATACACATAACCTTTAACTTGACATGGAAGCGTAAACGCGTAGAAGTCAAGATGCAATCAACAACGCAAACCCAAAAGCATAATACACCAGTTATCTTCATCCAAATAACAAGTAGAGATACATTTGATATACCAGTATGCTGATACTGAGCATGAGGACGCTAAACCTTGAGCGATAAAATTCAAGGTTTCGAGATCAGGAGTATCACTCGAAGTTATTGACAGTAACTAATATAAAGAGGTATCACTAATGAAGGCTCTAAGAGGGACCTCGACCGAAGGAAGCTGTTTGGGTGAAGTAGTGATGGAGACTAAGTTTAGCGAGAGTGAGTTAGAAGATATATTATATGCCGATAGATCGGACGTGATCAGCGTTCTTAAGACCACGGTTAAAGAGTTGATAAGGAATCACCCACTGATCTGTTTAGGCCTCACATTTGCGTTAGGCGTAGCGTTAGGAAGCATTTTAGTAGAATCTAGAAAAGATTAGATCTGAAGAAGCCTTAGCGCCCGCGATGGTTTGATGTCGAGCTTCTCAATTCTTGAGCTTACAAGTTTAATAATGATAGAACGTTTGATGAAAACCTATAATTCCAATTATGTAATATAATAATATAAATACGGCTCGCCTATGATATTTATACATGAATTGAACATTTGAACGGAATACGTGAACATTTGAACGGCGTATATGAAGGTTTGAACTATAAAAACCAATATTTGAAAGTGATATGTTTAGTTAGAGAAACGCGATATAATAGCTGTATTCGAAGTGACCGCAATTTTCGCAGGCGCTTTTTTGCGGAATTGAGGCTGCCGCGAAGGTTCACATCCTTTTAATCTCGCAAACATTACCAAACTACCTTTAGCGCGTTCTCACATTCAGTTGTTTTCACATCCCCTTACCAATCATGTCCAGAATAGTTACGAGATCTTGAGAAGCAACGTCGTATATCCCAGGCTGATCTGTAAGCCGGTGAAAGGTTAGAGATATTTTCGAAAAAATTTCTTCGCACTATACATGGAAAACTTTCCAAACCCTCCCCGTTAATTCTCAGCTAAATGTTTTCTCCATCTTCCTTAAAGTGCACGCCTATGCATTAACGCCTCAAATTCCAATCGGAAAAACACTCGGAATATTCAAACGCCTGGTATATGATACCGACCATCTTACCCAAAATCGGAATTATAACGTAAAAATCTCTGGAAAGCTGA
>CAYFVN010000298.1:0-2471 GCA_964346575.1 uncultured Candidatus Bathyarchaeia archaeon | reverse complement strand
AATACCAAAAACATTGTAGTGAATCTGAATCAAAACCCTGTAATACTTTCAAAACGCTTTAGACCACAACTTTTTTAAGATATTACAGAGACCCGGTACTGTTTCCATCTCTTCAATCTCCTCGATCTTAACCCATTTCGCCTCGACATTTTCCCAGTCCAACTTGAGTTCGTAGTTTTCTCCTAAAAACTCGAATAGGAAGGAGTATACCATCCACTTCATATCCAACTTTTCGTCGGTAACTTCCTCGGGATTTCCAGCTTCCAGTAGTTGAAAAGACTCTTTAGGAATGGAAAGCTCTTCCCAAATTTCCTTATATGCTTGCTCAATTGGGCCGTCCTCGATATATCCACTTACGCCGGACCATCTGTCTCTATAACTCCCAACCTTACCACTACGCTTCAAGAGGAGGATTCTACCATTCTTTACTAGGAAAGATGTTACCACTTTAGAGACTTTCAATCGCTCTCCCCGTGTGCATGTCCCTCAGAAGGGGCGTATATGAACTTTATAGCATGCAACCGGAAGGGACAATGCTCGCAGAACTTATGTTGATCCTCTGCCCTCAAAAGCTTACCTATCTGAGCTAAGACTCCACAACTGAAAACTTTGTTGGATGCGTCCCTTAATCCATATATACAGTCCACCAACTCTTAAAAACCTCACCTCTACGTACTCGTCGATCTGTATGATGAAGAAAACATCTCTCAAGACATTTAACGTTATTTGACTCACAGTGTACATATGAAAATCTCGATATTTTCAGTCCTTTAAAAGGTCACGTATAAACATGAATGTACGTACTTTAATTACGAATAACGCTGGTTTAACGCAAAGACGGATGGAAATTTTGAAAGACGTTAGAGGAGCGCGCGCTAAATATTCTTGACTAAAAGGGAGGAGTTAAGGGATGTTTGATCTAAGCAAAGACAGCGTTGATCAGCGTTTCGATCCCTCTGACTACAACGGCAGCTACAGCTATGACGATCGCAGCCATCGTTATTCCAACAGCTACGTTACCTTTCTTCAGAGCAGCCCATTCGTCTAGGCCCTTGGTGAGTTTGCCGAAGATTGAGATTGCTACGTATTGCATGGCCATAGCCAATGCCAAGGCTATCACAAGTTGTATGAAACCTATGACTATCGCAAGTAAGTTCCAAGTAGAGAAAAGCCCCGATATTCCTGGAGCCACTATTGTGGCTACCGCGATGAAGATTCCTGCCATGTATATGGCTACCGCCACATTACCCTTGCCGATTTCTTCCCATTCATCCATATCCTTCGTAAGTCGTGCTAGAATCGAGGATGCCAAGTATAATGCTAGAACCGCGAAGGCTATGCTTAGTATCAACCTCATGAATGCTAATCCTACTAATACTGCACTTGCCATAATTTATTCCCTTTGCTTCTTTATGTGAGCTATGTTACTTATAAAATTTTATTAAAAGCTTTACACTTTAAAAAATTGAGTTGTTATGGTTATCTAATTATGTTTAACTTGAGCCTTTCATCTCCTTTAACTGTTACTCCCTTTAAGCATGAAAGCATGCCCATGACTGTTGACCTAATCATCTTGGCTGTGAAAGGTTGTAAGGGAATTTCTGAATCGTTTACTTTAACTTCCACACCCATGAGGTGAGACGAATTATAAATTGTACAGTCTTCAATGTTTGCCTTTCTCCTCTTTATTGCTTCAGCCATTTTAAGACATGAGGAGTATCCGCATTTTCTACAATCTAATCCTGGAAGGCTTTTCACTATGGCATTAGTCTCAAGGTAATTTTTTACATGCGCCATCACTTTACCTTTCAAATCATCGTCGTCACGCCTCAAAACTAACGAAGCCCCATCTAAATCTTTCAAAGAACACACAGCTAGGATATTACCTTTAGTTGCTGTGTTAAAGGTCATCAATTCGTCTTTACTTTTAATGCATAACACTTTGATTAGATTTGGATCCTTCAAAGCTTTATCCTTAAAACCTTCTAATACTATAGCGTCGTATTCATAGCCGCGTATTAGCTCTAATATAGATTCGTATTTTACCTGTCCTCTATATATCAAAGTTAGCTCGTTCGATGCCGCTACGGCTACAGCGTCAGCCCCGACTGAACTCATCCTCCACGTATCGCTACCTTCCCTATCTATTGAGAAGGTTTCATCGTGTACGTGTTTTACAGCCGCGACCTTAAGGTTAAATTTCTTTAAAGCCGTAATTATTAGAGCGGTTGCATATGTCTTTCCGGAGTCACTATAGCCTATAACTGCAATCCTTAAGGGTTGTATTTCTTTATGGAAAGTCAAAGCTATCGTCTCCGTGCTAAACTAAATACGGATAGGCTGATTAAGCTTATTCTTATTCTTATTGGATAGTAGTTTTAAAATGCCTGAATATGGGGGGTACGATCCACAGATTAGGATCGGTAAATTATCTAGAGCGTGCGCTTATGAAAGTAAAACGTGTTATATTA
>CAYFVN010000297.1:0-7333 GCA_964346575.1 uncultured Candidatus Bathyarchaeia archaeon | reverse complement strand
AGAAATGGTAGGCTCAGGAACGAGGAGCTCCAAATTATAACTAAGCGAAGAAAAGAGATCGATGTGCTTTTGAATGTTTATACGATTTACGATGAGTGGAGAAAACTGTTTCACGGCATCTCAACATGGCTCACCATTATCAAGCGCAGGTGAATAAAGAATTTGTTTGCGAGAGAGCAGGGATAAAGCGCGCTATACCTTAAAAACTTATAAAACCGATGCGTTTATTAGAGTTTATACATGCTTTCCTATCCGAGTATAAAGGTACGCTATATTAGGTAACAAACCTTCACTGTGAAAGATTAATTGGAGGATTACCTTTTGGATATACACGATAGAATAACCATAGTCACCCGGAACGTCCAGGAATTGATAACTGAAGAGGAGTTAAAGTCTTTACTTGAAGTAAATCAGAATCCCCGAGCATACTGGGGTTTCGAGTGCTCTGGATAGCGGGTTAAGATAAAGATCTGCCCAGAGTAATGCACATCGGGATGGGACTGGTATGCGGCGGGAAGATAAAAGACATGACGGATCAAGGCTTCGACTTCACAATATTCCTAGCTGATTGGCATTCATGGATAAACAATAAACTAGGCGGCGACATTGAAAGGATTAGGATTGTGGGGGAATACTTTAAACACTGCTTTACTGCTTTAGGAATACCATCGAGCAAAGTTAAATACGTTTGGGCTTCAGAATTAGCTAGTGATACTTCTTATTGGGAGATGGTGATACGCATAGCCAAGAGCGCTACAGTAAGCCGAATACAGAGGACTTTACCAATAATGGGGAGATCCATCTCTTCAACCGAAGTGGAGGCTGCTGCATTAATATATCCTTGCATGCAAGTTGCTGACATATATCATATGAATATTGACGTGGCATGCGCAGGCATTGATCAGAGGAAGGCACATATGCTGAGTCGGGAAATAGCATCTAAATTTGGATATAAGAAACCTATAAGCCTTCATACGCCTCTCCTTACAGGTCTTGAGCAGACAGGCCAAAACGAAAAGTTCGATGAGGACGCAAGATTGAGCCTTAAGATTGGATCTAAAATGTCGAAGAGTATGCCGAGCCGCTGTATATATATCCATGACACTCCCATTCAGATCAAAGATAAACTTAACTCCGCTTACTGTCCTCCGAAGGAAGTTGAGAACAACCCTGTAATGGATATAGCCGAACATGTAATCTTTCCACATACCGGAAGCCTATATTTAGATAGGCCTGAAAAGTACGGTGGACCCACGACCTTCCACTCATATCAAAAACTTGCTGACGAATACTATAAGGGAGAAATTCATCCTCAAGACTTGAAAAAAAACGTATCCGCAGCCTTATCCAACATCTTAGAGAAGGTGAGAGCGTACTTTAAAGACCACAAAGAGCCGCTCGATAAAGTGATGGAATTTGAGACCTCACAATAGAATAGACACACAGGAAAAGTTGCTGAACAACATCTCGAAGACTCTTCAAGTTCTTCGACTAAAGTCCGAGGAAGGTATACCGATCATCGTAGAGGGAAGCAACGACATAGTATCACTCAGGAAGATTGGTGTGAAAGGTAAAATACTGAAACTTAAAGACTGCAACTTGAGTCTATATGATTTCATTTACTCACTCAGTTCAGAGAAGGAGGCCATTATACTTACCGACTTTGACAAAGAGGGAGACCTATTGGCGGCTGAGCTCTCAGATGAACTGCCAAGGATAGGCGTTAAGACAGACTCTTACTTAAGGATGAAACTTAAAGGCCTGGTGAAACGGGAAGTTACAGGGGTGGAAGGGATTTCCGCTTACCTTGAACGGTTGAATGCCGAGACTGGAAAAGTACAAATACAGAGTAAAGTTGAAGGTATGGAACCACCTAAATTTAAAGCCAGTTTGATGCCTTTAAAAAGCCCTGGTAAAAATAATTTAAATTAAATAAGATGGAGCGAAAGTAAAATCGAGAAGTTTAAACATTCAAGACATTAAAAAAGGGAGAATGTATTTTGAGCGAATCATATTCGACCACTAAATACGTTGTAAAAGCAAAATTTGAAGTGGATGGTGTGGTTGAGAAGCCTGATGTCGTAGGAGCCATATTTGGCCAGACAGAAGGACTCTTCGGGCCTGACTTAGATCTAAGGGAGCTCCAGAAGACGGGGCGCTCGCGGGGGAGAATCGGCCGTATAGAGATTGAACTCCACTCCAAGAAGGATAAGACAAATGGAACCATTGTAATTCCATCTAGTTTGGATAAAGCATCCACATCTATCATAGCAGCAGCTGTTGAGAGCGTCGACAGGATAGGCCCATGTTCGGCGAAGGTTACCCTAGAAAAGATAGAGGATGTAAGAGAGAAGAAGAGACAGATGATCCTCGACAAAGCTAAGGAGATCCTAAAGACTTGGACCATCGAGGGATCGCCAAGTACAGATGAGATACTGAAAGAAGTATCTGAAGTAGTGAAGCCGACTCAAATTGCTTCAATAGGAGACGAGGGGTTGCCTGCAGGTCCTGAGATACTTGAAAGCGGATCCATAATAATCGTTGAGGGAAGGGCCGATGTTCTAAACTTGCTAAGAAGCGGAATAAAAAACAGTATAGGGATAAATGGGACTAATATACCTAAAACCATAGTAGATCTAAGCAAAAATAAGGAGACAACAGCTTTCTTAGACGGCGACAGAGGAGGAGACCTAATCCTGAAAGAGCTACTCCAAGTTGCGAATCTAAAATACGTTGCAAGAGCACCTCCCGGGATGGAGGTTGAAGATTTAAATCCGAAAGATGTGTTGCGGTACCTTAGCGAGAGGATACCTGTTTCAGAGTTGAGAGCCAAGGTTAAGAGAGAACCTAAACCTGAGATCCTCTCCCTACCTGATCAGGTGATTAAAGCCACTAACGAATTGCAAGGCACTTTAGAGGCAATCTTATTCGACAGTAAAGGCGAGGAGGTTGCTAGAATACCTGTGGGGGAGCTTGCTAACAAACTCAAAGAGTGGGGGAATAAAGTGGAGATACTTTTATTCGACGGCGTCATAACTCAGAGAATTTTAGATCTTGCGGAAGAGAAGAATATTAGATATGTTATAGGTGATAGAATATCGGAGGCGGCTCATATACCATCAACAGTATACGTTGCCACAATGCTAGAAATCACTGATAAAGGCATCTAAATTATTCCTCAAGCTCTTTATCTTTATGAAAGCGCGCACTAACTGAACTTATTTTGAAACTCCTAAATGTAAAATGAATAAACAAATTTAATTGTTATATCCTAGAATATTCTATCCTTGGCGAAGACTTCGATACCCTTCTCATTAATTCCATAGGGCCTAAGTTGAACATCATGTTTTATTCCGCGCATCTTCTCTATTTGAATAGCTTTGATAATGGTTCCTTCATGAACGATTGTATGTAGAACTATAACGCCTTGTGCTAGAAACTCCTCAGGTTGAAATCCTCTGTCCAATTGCACTGCTCTGAGTTCCGAGGTTATTATCGATGTACATCCCGTTGATGAAAGAGAATCGAAGAAAGCTAGTACATTCATTCTCCTCTCCGAAGGATCATCGTATCTCAACATTAATGCGGTTATGGGATCTACTGCGATCCGCCGTATCCCCTCCTCAGAAACCAGCTTTGTAACAGTCCTTGTAATGCTCTGCAATGTAACGGCGGGCATGCTTAGCTCAATCCCAATCGATTTCAAAGTCGTATCTCTCTCTGGAGCCTTTGCCTTTCTAAGAGGCGTAGCATCGATAAAGAAGAGTTTTCCTTCTCTCTCTAGGCCCTCAAGATCCCATCCGAAGGATGCCATCTCCTCTTTAACTTCCTCAGGCTTCTCATCCAAAGATATGTATAACCCCGGATCATCGGATTGAGCTCCCGCAACTAGAAACTGGAGAGCAAATATAGTTTTTCCTGAACCAGGCCCCCCCACAAGAAGTGTGCATTTCTTCTTAGGCAACCCACTACCCAAAAGATCGTCCAGTCCCTTTATCCCCGATTTGACTCTCTCCATCTCTAAACCCTCAAGCCTTCGGACGTCTAATATAATTTTCTAAGATTTAACCGTTTCCAGACATTCAATATCGAAGATGGGTCGAGGATGGATGGTAAAAGACTGCTTTCTCATGATTACTTAAGCAAATATTGTCTACACAAAACTTAAATTTACAAAATTACTGATCTATCACGGAGTAGTTAGCTTGAGGATTTAATAATAGGTCATTTAATGCTTACACAACAAATAGAATTTGTCATCTGGGAATATCTTACAAAGGGATCTCAACCTTATAATTCGTATGATAAGGAGGGACAGGCGATAAACCGTCAATATAGATCCGAACTCGAAATTAAAAAACTCGTATACTATGAGAGTTTGATGATGAGGTTTTGAGATAATTGGTAAAGACGGACAAAGAACGGATGCGGATGTCGTCTAGGAGTTACTTTAAAAGGTTACTTCATTTATGCGAAGAGTTAATCGATAAACCTATGGTAGCCGCCTGTCTTTACGGATCTAGAGCAGGAGACTACCATAGATTAGACAGCGATTTCGATGTTCTAGCCGTCTTAAAAGATTACTCTGACGGTATCCGCTACAATTATGTACCGTTCCTTGATCTACATGCATCGATTTTACTTGTAGATGAGGAGCTCTTCACCCTTGATGTGGCAGAGGGAAGTTTGGGAGAGTTCGTCGCAGGCAGAATTCTGACACCGTACATTTCCATATTAAACGAACAATATTTGAAGGCGAAAGAAATCGTATTAAAGAGAAGGATATGCCTTGAAGAGTTGCAGGAGCTCATCATTGAACATGGAGAACTCTCAAGAGGTCTACTTTTCAGACCGGAGTTCATAGCATTGTCCAGAATGAGGAGGAGGATGAAAGTGTATCCTCCTTTAAGCTACAGCTACTCAAAACTACTATCATCGAATAGAAGAGAGAAGAATATCGGTAAGATTGTTAAAGGATATGTTAGAGCTCTAAAGCTTTTACAAGATGAGAACGTAGTCGAGGGAGGAGGATACTTTAAGCTTAAGAACTCGTTTGTAGATAGGGTTTTAAAGAGAAAGAGCGTGCAACGCGTCGTAAATATCCTTGAGTACAGTAATAGGGCTATCCGCTCATACCTTGCGCGTGGGAGGGCGGGTAGAATAAGCTTGGATCTACTGGCTAAAGAACTAACTTCAAAGCTCGTGAGGGGTTTGACGTCTCCTCCTTTGAATGGATCTATGGACCCTACCGATTATCTCTACATAAAGACTGGTAGTGGAGTTACAGGCTTAAAGGATGAAACGTCAGCAGTAGAATTGCTAAGAAGACTGAAACCAGCAGGGGAGGTCAAAGTTAAGCGGCTAGGCAGCGCTATCAATGATGTATTCCTCGCAGAAGTGGATGGAGAACGGCTGGTAGTTAAAAAATTCTCTGACTGGTACGTATTTAAATGGTTTACACTAAACATTGTAGCGCTAGGATCTAAAGTCTTCTCTTTATCGGGTAAAGAACGTCTATCTAACGAGTATGGAACAACCAGGCTTCTGGATGAGATGGGGCTGCATGTGCAGAAAGTTGTACATCTGAGTCTTCCAAAGCGCATATTAGTTAAAGAGTTTATTCCAGGGATTACTTACCTCACCATGGCTAGACGCTATTTGAATTTAAATAATGAAGTGGATACGAACTTGAAATATCCCTTTGAGAAGATAGGAGAGTTTATGGCGTCAATACATGACGTAGACGTTACGGTAGGTGATACAAAGCCTGAGAATTTCTTGCTATCAGAATACGGTGATGTATATGCTCTAGATCTCGAGCAGGGTAGAAGGGGTGGTGACAAGGCTTGGGATGTAGCGGAGCTAGTATACTACTCGGGACATTATTGGCTGACTTTGAACGAGGGTTTGAAGTCGATTGCAGCTGAATTTATCGAAGGATACGTCGGAGGAGGAGGTGATCCGAACATCTTAAATAAGGCCGCATCTCTCCCATATCTCAAGGTATTCTCATTTTGGACGCCTCTACCAGTTCTTATATACTTATCCGGTAGGCTGAAGAACGTTAAAGAGTAGAAAAGCTTAAGAGCAAAATAGAGAGCTTTAAGGTGTCAATCACGACATGTACTTACGGTAGAGTTGGATTCGGTGTAAGGTGTAACTTCTATGTCAGACCACGAGAAGCTATGCTATATTAGATGTAGATCTTTCCAGTGCGCGAAGAGAGCATTGACATCCAGGCAAGGAATGTCATGGTGTAAATATGCAGATGATGCCTGCGACATCAAGACCTGTAAGTTTGCGCAATGCGTGAAGAGCAAACTTCTTCCAAATGGAGTATGCGGGCTATCCGTTAAACAGCGTACTGTAGATATCAAGCTGAGCGATATCGGCGAACCTGTAAAGATTCAGGGAAAGCTTGCCAGAAAGCTCAGGGAGCGGGAGCTCTTCTGAAAGACTGTTCCCGATTGAAGGGTTAGAGCCCCTTCCTAGCGAAGGTTACATAGCCTGTATGAGCTATCATCGTCGTGAACGGACGTGTAGCTCCCCTCTCCACTTTCAAATCCCTTATGAAGACCTCGTACGTGTGGATATCTAAGAAGCGGATTATCTTCAAAGCATCGACGGTTCTCTCGACCTGATTGAAGGTTGGACTGAAAGTTGCGATCGTCCCGCAAGACTTTAAAGCTTCATAAACTTTTGGGATCATAATCCATGGCTTACTTATGTCAATAGTAGCAGCATCAAAATAATTGCTATGTTGAATTTGTGCTGCGTCCCCTACACTTATAGTTACGTATGAGTTTAAACCCGCCTTTCGAAGCCTCCTCAAGACTACTGAAGCGAACTCCGCCCTCAACTCATAAGAGTAGACGTGCCCGTCAGGTTTAACGAAGTTAGCTAAAGCAGTTGTCAAGGCGCCACTCCCGGCACCGATTTCCAAGATTTTCTTACCTGGAGATGCATCAAGCTTCAGAATGATTAATCCAATATCTTTCGGGTATATGATCTGAGTAGGCCTTCCAGGTCCCATTATGAAATCGTATATTGTAGGCTTTAACAGCCAGAACTCATAACCTAGAGAGCTCATAATGGGTTCTCCATACCTTTTACCTATTGACAGGCTGAGGTCAACAATTCCCTTATGTGTATGAAACTCTCCTTTAGAAGCCGTGACAAGCCAACTCCTCCGTTCATCATTGTAGAGGAGGATTGGAGCACCCTCTTGAATGTTGATCCCTTGAGAGCCGCTCAAATGTAGACTCAACCTTCTCAGCAGCTTATCATCTCGTTTCTGAGAAAACAAGGTAAATTCCCGTAATGATAAGGGTGA
>CAYFVN010000296.1:0-2897 GCA_964346575.1 uncultured Candidatus Bathyarchaeia archaeon | reverse complement strand
GCTCGGGAGACTACATCTGCGAGAAACTTAACCTTCCATCGAGAAAACCGGACTGGAGGCGTTGGGAAGCTCTCGTGGACAGGTTCATATCCCCCAAAGGGGCTGTCAAGATCGCCCTGTGCGGGAAGTACGCCGAACTGGCCGACTCCTACGTGAGCGTCAACGAGGCCCTGAAGCACGCGGGCGCGAAGTGTAACGCGAAGGTTGAGATCGACTGGATAGAGACGGAGATCTTCGAAGAAGAACCTGTGAAGCTAACCCTAATCTCAGACTACGACGGCGTACTGGTTCCAGGCGGCTTCGGTACGAGAGGTACCCAAGGCAAGATAGCCGCCATCCGATACGCGAGGGAGAACGACAAACCGTTCCTGGGCATATGCTTCGGCTTCCAACTCGCCGTGGTAGAGTTCACCAGGCATATGGGATTCGAGAATGCCAACAGCGTAGAGGTAGACCCGCAAACAAATCATCCCGAGATCGATCTAATGCCCGAACAGAGAGGCTTGAAGGAGCTGGGCGCTACCATGAGGCTTGGAGCCCACGATATACGAGTGACCCCGGGAACCACGGCCCACGAACTCTACCGTGAAGAGATAATCAAGGAGAGGCACAGGCATAGGTACGAGGTGAACACGCGCTACATGGATTCCCTGAAGAAGGGAGGCCTCTTATTCTCCGGTACGAGCCTGGACGGTAGCCGCATGGAGATCCTAGAACTGCCGGATAGATACTTCTTCATGGCGACTCAGTTCCATGGGGAGTTCAAGTCCAGACCTGAAAAGCCTTCGCCGCCCTACTATGGATTCATAAAGGCAAGTCTGGACAAGCGGAGAGCCCTCTCAAAGCCCGTGTTCGAGGACTTAAGCCAAGTAACAGCCCATACGTCGCCAAAATAGAGGTAAGAGAGCGCGCACGCCAGCGCCGCGTTAAAATTTGTGTTAAACAGGTCATTGACCGGTTTGGAGAAGATACGAAGTAAAAGAGGGCTAATTGTAGGATTAGACCCCGGCACCACAAGCGGAATAGCCATCTTAGACCTGAACATGAAGCCCATCCTCTTCACAAGTGTAAGAGGAGCAAACAGAGACGCGATAGTCAAGGCGATATCCGAGCTCGGGGAGCCGATATTGGTGGCTTGCGACGTAGCTCAAGCCCCTGAACTTGTCAGGAAGGTGACCTCACTCTTCAATGCAAGCCTCTTCACCCCCAAGAGGGACATGACAACCAATCAAAAGAGGCGGATAGTGGAGGAGCACCTTCCATCGCTTCCCAAAGGTTTAGACGCCCATACGATCGACGCTCTCGCAGCGGCTTTAAAGGCCTACCTGGGGTTTAAAAGCAAGTTCGAGAGCATCGAGGCAAGACTGAGGAAGTTCCTAAAACCTGAAACAATAGAGAACATCAGGAGCGAGATAGTCAAGGGGGTTAGGCTAACCCATATAATATCGAGGGAGATCGGAAGACTCGAGGACGAGTCGAACGAGCGAGTCGTTAAGGTCTACATCCGCGATAAGGAGGGGGGGAAGCGCACTGAGCCCAGAGATACAATAGAACGATCGATAAAACTTCTGAGATGGGAGAACAAGAAACTTAAAGCCGAGTTGAAGGATCTCAAGGAAGAGAGGGATAACCTAGAGAAGAATCTTAAACGAAGGTTGTCCGAGGACTACTCCGTCGTCAGGAAGGAATCCCTCTACAGGATCCAAGAGAAAGAGATAACCGATTTAAGGCATAGACTTGGCGAGGCCGAGCACAGGATAGTGGAGTTAACATCGCGGGCAGGCCCTCAGCAAGACAGAGAGATCTCCGAGGGCTTCATTCCTTTAAAAGAGATCCCCTCCTTCACCTACGATGACGTGGAGAAGGCTACCGAAGAGATGGGAAAAGACGCTCATTTTCTGCTTCTCAACGCGGCGGGCGGAGGACCTTCCACGGCCAAGAAACTGGCCGAAGCCAGGCCGCGTGCGGTGATCCGATGCACGGAGATGTCACATCAGGCCGAGGACGTGCTGGCTGAACAAGGGATACCGGTCATATCCTCGAATGATTTGGACGTCAAATATCTGAAGGGTACACCAACTGTAGAGAAGAGGGTCCTTAAGGAGAAGATAAAAGAATACTCGAGAAGCCGAGAAGAGTCTATAATAACAGAACTTCTAAAGTCTATTAAAGATAAAGGGGCCAACTAATCGGCCATAAGCTTATCGGATATAGCTCCCGTCGTTTATAACTCCCTTATTATGCTTTAAGCCTAATCGATCTCATCAATTTCCGTGCGCGACTCGTCGATTTTCGAGGTTTCAGCTACCAATCCATATTTTAAGGTTCTATTGAATGGGGATACCACACCGAGTAGTGCCTCCAGAACGGCGCCGGTGTAAGCTATCAATTGTAACGGCAATATCAGGATAAGATAGCCTAAAGCCTTTAGCTTTTCAAGTCTAAGCCGGATAGCACGATTTTTTCCAGGATTAGATCCCTTTCTAACTTGGGTCAGGGCAGCGGCAACACTAAAGGGCAAGGAGAGACCGACGAGGATGAAAAGCCCCATAAATCTGAGGAGGTTTGCGGGTAGAAGCGATAGGGAGAGGCTCAGGGTGGCCATCAGACCCAGCAGGGACGGAGCCGTGAAGTACACGGTTAGCTGCATCATGGCCTCCATCCTCTGGACGAGTGAAAGCCTCCTACACCTGAGTATCGCGGAACCGTGCTTCAGAAGACATTGGGTGAAACCCTTAGCCCATCTGAACTGTTGTTTCAGTAGTGTACCGAGCGACGGAGGTATCTCACCTGGGATGGAGATTTCAGGCAGATAGACATATTCGCAGCCGTTCAACTGTAGCTTTAGGGATAGGTCTAGATCCTCGGCCAGAGTGTCTTCAGGCCATCCTCCAACC